>JBEHWO010000740.1:0-2258 GCA_040217695.1 Vulcanimicrobiota bacterium
CGTAAAATAAAGCTTTAGATGAAAATTATGTAGAGGCAGTTTATTTAAATAATTTATAGATGAATATGGTGTAAATATATACATTAATATAATGGATAACATAGAAGCACCTATGATTTTCAGAGAGATTTTTTTCTTTAAATCGGCAGGGATTAAGGTGAAAAAATAGGCTAAAACCGGAATGAAGGGAAGAAGATGATATCTTCCGGCACCGGTGCTTGAGCCTATGATTGATGTGAATAAAATACCTGTGAACAGCGATAGCAGATATAGTTTATTTTTTTCGTATATTATGACAGGCATGAAGAACAGAAAGATGAATTGCAGATTTTTTATGAAAACTGTTTTACTGAACTCTGTTTTCGTACCATGTCCGAGGCATGACATATAATCAAAAAAATTTATATTCGGAAATACAATAAATGGTATGCTCGCTGTTATTGCTGATAGAAACAATGAGTAAACAGTCAGTTTTGTTTTAAATTTTTCATGGAATAATATAAAAAGGGGGATAAAATAGAAGAAACTGTGGATTTTCATATTTACAGAAATGCCGGAAGACAGGGATATTGCAATCATGGCATATAGAGAATTACCTTTTGCTATTGTAAACAGGGTTAAAGATACAAAAAATATAATAAAAGAATCACTTCTGTTCCAGAAACTGCAATGACCGAACACTAAATAGCCTGCCGTAATATAACCGCAGATTATAAAAGCAGTCCTGTGATCCGACATTTTTTTCAAAGTCTCATAATTAAGTATTATGGAAATCAATGCAACCGTTATACCGCCTGCTTTGGCCGACATAATTGAAGGCCCAAGGATTTTTAAAAAAAAACCGTTTATTATATATAATACAGGGCCGTAGACCAGAGAATAAATCTCTCCCGAACCGGCGCCGTTATAAACAGGTTTCCCTGTCTGAAATAACCAGGATACGGACGCCACCAGAGGTTCTACATGATCGCAGAAGTTTTCATATAAAATATATAATATGATGAAGAGAAAATAGTTTATAATAGAAAGAAAAGAAAAAAATATTGAAAATTTTATCAGATATTTCAGTAAAACATCAGTGTTTTTATTTTTTATGAGTAAACACCGGATAGCAGTAAAAAGAATATAAAAACATAGAAATGTTATAATAGGATGTTCTGTTATAATTTTATATAAATACAATTCACAAATCCTGTCCTGCTTTTCAGTGAGTAGTGAGATGTTTAAGTTCCGGTTCTTTATTTCCGTCTATTAAAATATAGGAGGCAAGAGAAATATCTCCATGCCATGCTCCTGTATTATAGATTTTTATCTCTCTTGATTTTATATTCAGAGTATTTCCTTCACTTTTTTTATGGGTATGACCGAATATAAAATTCATAGGTGTATAAAGGGTATCTTTATACCATTCTATGGAATCTTCCAGATATCGAGAGATTTCGGATGTTAAAGAATCTGTTTTCATTCCTCTCAGCCTTGTAATGACGGTGTTACCCTTTATCTGAAACTTCTCAAGGTAATGTTCTACAAAGGTCTTCATACCGAGAAATTCTTTATATCCTTTATTAACCATTTCTCCGAGTCTTTCCGCCTGTCCCATGTGATACCATATACCTTCAATCCATGATGCATTGAATGCTTCGAGTTCCTGAAGTGATTCCGGCCTGAGAACAGTACTGGCAGGTGTAAAAATCCTGTCAAGAAGGTGGCCATGATGAAAGAAATATAATGTTCCTCCTGTATCTCTGAAGAGATTAGGATAGGTGACAATGAGTTTTTTCCTGCTTCCTTTCATAAATCCGTTCAGGAAGGTATTGTCTTCATAGACAATGTTAACTCTTTGCAGTTTTTTTTCCGGTATGTCGCCATTTTTTATTTTTTTAATTATCTGTTCATCTTCTATGATTGAAGTCCATATGTGATGATCATGATTGCCGGGTACAAACACTATGCTGTTGAGATGTTCAATCTCTTTTATTTCTTTAAAGAATTCCCGTGCTTTTTCATATACTTTTTCCTGGGAAGCGAGTGACAGATCAAAGAGATCACCCAGAATTATCAGTTCATCAACAGTCCCTTTTTTTGCTTCTGACGATATTTTATTTTTAAATTCATGCAATATGTTTTTATCATTGAAGAGACACTCCTCTTCACCGAGGTGGACATCTGATATAACTATAATTTTATTAACTTTTTTTATCATAATAGTTCCTCCCCTTTTATCATATTCTTTCACAATAATTATAGCAGAAAAGGTT
>JBEHWO010000741.1:0-2251 GCA_040217695.1 Vulcanimicrobiota bacterium
TTGAATATTTCCTTGTGAAATATTATTAATTATGATATAATATTGTTCAGTAGTAATGTAATTACTGTTTTGTAAGTTATTTAAAATATCAGTTTACTTCCGGTTCTTTTATTTTTATTATCAATAAAATATTTTTTACTATGACTTTTATATATACTTTTACTGAGAGGACAGGCTGTGCGTTATAAAATTAGAGGTTTTACTTTAATAGAAACAGTTATATCCATAGGTATTATGGGATTGATAATAGTTTCTGTTTTAAGTGTTTTTGTAGCAGGTCTTAATGCCATAAAAGAAAAAAGTAACGAATCTGAAATTTCGAGTTTTGCAGTAAGTAAGGTTAATGAGATAAAGGTACTTTTTATAAAATATCCTGATTATAACTATGATATATCAGGTAAAATTGCATCTGTAGTATCAGGTAATATTACTTATACAAGTCCTTCACCGGTGATTCTATGGAAGGATCCTCCTGTTGCATGTACCGATTTAAAAATAGAAGGTAATGAAGGTTTGTATAAATTTGAAATTTTAGTTCAGGATTATTATGACGGTACATCCTATAATTATGAAATGAAGCAGGTGACCGTGAAGGTCAATCACGATACCTCACCTCCGCAGAAACTTACTGTAACTACTCTTATAGCCATTGGATTACAATAAAAGAGGTTTTTTATAATGAGATATAAGAAGATTTCAGGGTTGACATTAATGGAAATATGTGTGGTTATGTTTATATTTTCATTTTTTCTGATAGCTTTTTATGCTGCTATGAATTTCGGATTGAAAGCCTGGAAAATAGCAGAGGTACGTTCTGACCTTAAAGTTACTGCAGCATGGGTTTTGAAAAGAATGATAGCGGAACTGGAAAATGCCAATTCAATTGCCATTCAGACATGTGCAACATCTGATCCTAATTTATCATCATATATTTGTTTTGAAACACCTGTATATAATGGCGAGATACAGCATGATTCAGGCAGTGGTAAACTTTTATGGCAGGGACATATCATATATTATGACATCAAGGATAATGAAGATAATATTTTTAACCGCAAAATACTTTACAGGAGATATGTTCCTCACAATAAAACGTCTCCTTATAAATCAGACAACAGGTTTCTTGCCACCTTCCTTTCTGATATATCAAACTATACTGATGACAGAAGCCTGTCTTCTGCAGAAGAAAATGAAGGTCAGATTCTGAAGAAGTTATGTGATAAAATTAAATCAATTACATTGTATGAAGCATATGGTATGGTTGATATAGAATTAAATTTTCAGGAGAATTTTCGTAAAAGTAAAGATGCCAGAGTTTCTTTTTCTGCCGGCGGTAATGATAAATCAGGCACAGAGGTATATTCCCTCAAGGGGAGTGTCAAACCAAGAAATTGACAGAGGTGAAAAAATGTATAATTTAAAAATATTTAACAGAGGAATGATGCTTGTTTCTGTCATTATGTTAATGACGTTGCTTGTAATGCTTACTACATCCATGATATTCATAGCCACAAGAACTCTGAATATTATGGGTAAAAGTGATAGTAAAGGCATAGCCCTTCAAAGTGCCGAAGCAGGTCTTGAATATGCCAGATTCCAGTTAAGTAATGATGTAGAATGGGGTAAGGATATGACATCTGATATTAACTTGTCCCTCAGCAGTGCTCAGGAGAGTATAATAATTTTCAATCCTTCCGAACATCATAGTATAAATAATCTGGATGGAAACAGTTATTCCGGCACTGCCCCTCCCTATACTGCCGAAGTAATATGTAAAGGTATTTATAAGGAAAACGGAAAGATTAAACAAAAAGTTTATCTCCGTGGAATTTTTTCGCGAGATGATGAATATCCCTGTCCTGTTTATTCAGGGGGATATATAGCCATACATGGCGGTTCTCCTGTACCTTCCCTGAGATTTACAGGAAATGAAAGTAATCCTTCGCCGGTAAGAGTCCATTCCAATAAAAAAATATCTATATCGAATGCCAGTATAAATCTTTACGAGGGTTTCCTTTCATCCTGTTCTACAGTGGATCTGTTCAATGTTAATTCTATCATGACAAAAACTGATACGTTACCCATAAGAATTCCTGTTGTAAATATAAAAGCTATTATAGATGCCAGAAAGGGTGCATGTCATGCCCTTCCGTCCGATAAATTTTATCTTGTCGGGTATTTTGAATATGATCCGCACAACCCTTACGATCCTACAGACCCGGATGGACGAAGATACAGAATTGACCCGACT
>JBEHWO010000742.1:0-2242 GCA_040217695.1 Vulcanimicrobiota bacterium
TTGCTCCTGTTACAAGTATTTTCACAGGTCTTACCTCCTAAAATCTATTTTTAATATTCTCTATATGTCCCCATATATCTACTACTACTTTATCCTTTACGTCTATATCTTTATATCTTTTATGGGGAACACCGACTATAATAATATCACTTTTTGAAATTAATTCTTCTTCTGGAATCAGCTCTTCATCCTTTACATAGGGGTCAGACGTAAAAACATCCTTTGCCTCTATCTCCAGTATTTTTTTTAATTTATATGACAGGGACTCTCTGTTGTCATCTATATCTGATTTAAATGCCATACCAAGTATACCTGCGTTTTTCTCCTGAAGATTAAATTTTTTCTTTAACTGTTCTACAAGAAAGTTAGGTAATCCTTCATTTATAAGCATTGCACTGTGTCCGAGAAAAAATTTATTGTTTGTAAATGCAGAAATCTGCATGGTATCTTTAAATAAACAGGGGCCTGCTGTCAGACCCGGTCTGGGAAAACCTTTTAAACGGGGATACCTGTAGGTCATTCCATGATAAACCCTGTCAAAATCAACACCATATTCCTTGCAGATCATATAAAATTGATTGGAAATAGCGAAATGAATATAACGATAGGAATTTGTTAAAAGTTTTGTAATTTCTGCCTCTATAGGATTTAAAACTATAACATCATCAGTGAGCAGGTTAAAAAGATTACTCACTTTATTTACTGCTTCTTTAGTAAACCCTGATACAATCTGCGGTAAGCTTTGCAGTTCTTCCCTTGATTTTCCTTCGGCAATTCTTTCAGGACAGAAACAGACTTCTATCTTTGAAATATGTTTTTTTAAGAAATTTCTTATTTTTTCTGTAGTGCCGGGATAGATTGTGCTTCTCAGTATGATAATTTGCTCCTCTCTCAGATAGGGGAGAATATCTTCAAAGAATTTTTTCATTAAACGAAATTTAGGGTTCAGATGTTCATCTACAGGTGTACCTATAACTACTACTACAATATCACTTTCACTTATACATTCCGGTCTGTCTGTTGTGAAGAGATTATTATTAATTACTTTTTCTAAAATTTCTTCACAACCTTCTTCCATAAAGGGCATTCTGCCTTTTTTTATAATCTCCATAGTTTCATGATTTGTATCATAAATTATGACTTTTTTCCCTTTTTCTGCAAAAGCAATAGAAAGAGGTAGCCCTACATGACCTCCTCCTCCAATGACGCATATGTCAAATTTTTTCATACCATTGCCTGCCTTTCTATTTTTTTATAATATCTTCTTTTTCTGGTATAAATGTTGTATATTCTGGATATTCACTCTCCAGAATAGCTCTATTAAATATTGACATATTATTCTTTTTTAAAATCTCTGCTTTTTGTTTTAATATTTCTGATGAAGGGTATAATTTTTCTATGTCTTCTTTTTTTGCTGTTGCATAATTTAAAAGAGATGGAATAGTTGCTTCCAGATAATTTTTTTTATTTTTACCTGTATCAAATCCCATTGTATAAGAGTAAGGTATGCTTATTAAAATCATACATATTAATAAAACAAGTAATGATTTTATCAATATTTGTTTTTTCTGTATGTTTAAATCAATGAGTATTACATATAAAGATATAAAGAGAATAATAGAAAAAGTTATATATCTGGAGGACATAGACTGCTCTATTCCCAATCCACATCGTCCAATAGAAATAGAAAGAACTGTAAGTAATGAAAATACGAGTCCTCCTATCCAGAACGAATTATCTTTTAATCTTTTATTCTTATAAAGATAGTATAAAGTTGTTAATAATATGAAAAAAAATAGTGTTCCCCCAAGAAAAGCATTGTCTTTATACCAGAATAAGGCCGTACCTATACAGGTAAAGAGATATTTTGAAAAAAGTATCGGATTATATATAAAAATAAACATATCAGGATGGTGGCCCGGTTTATGGTAATTTATAAAATATATAATCCAGGTTATTATTCCTGTTATACTCCAGATAAGAGTATAGACGATTTTTTCTTTTTTCTTAAATGGAGAAATCACAATTTGTACCATTCCTGACGGCCATATAAATAAACCCATAATAGATGAAAAAGAAGTAATTACACCACTTATAAGTGAAGAGATAAGGTAAATATATTTGGATTTTTTACATTCTATTTTTGTTAAAAGAAAAATAAAATAAAATGTAATTAAACTCATTGTTTGTACCATTACAAAACCTATCTGAAAGCCCCATAGCATATTCTCATACTGTTTTA
>JBEHWO010000743.1:0-2236 GCA_040217695.1 Vulcanimicrobiota bacterium
CGACTGAACGCCTGCATAACCTTCTGAAAAACTATAGGCAAAATCAAATTTCGGTTCACAGATAATTTTCCCTGTTTTATCAATATAGCCGTATTTTTCGCCTGTTCTCACAACTCCATAACCTTCACAGAATTCCATTGCTTCATCAAATTTTGCTTCTGCAATCATTTTGCCTGTTTTATCAATGTAGCCGTATTTACTGCCAATACCTATTACGGCAATACCATCACAGAATTCACCTGCATAATCGAACTGGGGTTTTATAATAAATTTCCCGGTTTCGTCTGCATAACCGTATTTTGCCACAGGGCGCAGTTCTGCAGTTTCTTTCTGATCCTCACAGTATGAACGGGACGTAAGAGAGAGCAGTAATAAAATAGAGAAAATAATGTATAGATTTTTGAACATTATATAGTGCCTCCTTGAACGTGATGTTTGACGCGTAATTCTTATTATAAAATTTCTACAGGTTATTGAAAAAAACCTTTATCTATAATCCGAATATATCCTTCATGGCTTTTATAAAACCTAAAGATCTATATTTTACAGGGTTTCCGCTCGTTCTGTCTATTATAAAAATATAGGAATTAAAAAATCCAGATGCCGTAAAAATAAAATATTTTTCAGTAATTCCTTTTTTCCAGTATTTTAAACTTAATACAGGTACAGGTTTCATTTTACTTATATGAGGTGAAAAAATTACTCCTATTTCATCAGGATTATCAAGTTTTTTAAGAGACATACAGCCTTTACAGAAGAATACTCTGTTGATTTCTTTTACACATTCGGTACAGTAACGTTCCTGACATAGATTACACTGTGTGAAATGAATATTACATGACGATTTTCCGCATCCGGCACAGATACTCCCGTGCTCTGTACAGACCTGTTTTTTGCACAGATAACAGCTGTAACTGTGGTGGGAACAGAACATTCCTTTGCATTTATAGCATTTTGTTATGTGGGATTTGCAGAAATGAGCCGAACATGTGTTGCATTTTACCGTACAGGTATTACAGAAATCTTCACCGCATGTACTGCACCTGACAGAATGTGCTGAATAACAGTAGTGCTTTTTACACTCCTGACATACAGAACCACAATCGTCACATATGTTTTCCCGGCAGATAGCACATTCCTTCAATGGGTTACAGACCGGGCAGGTTTCTTTTTTACACCTGTGGCATGACGTAACACAGCAGTTTCCGAGTAAATGTCCTTCGTAATTGCAGACAGTAAAAGCTTTTGCTTCTTTTTTACATGCTTCACATGACGGCAGAAATAATTTTCCTCTTACCAGGTCTTTTTTAAACTGGATTATTTTTCTTTTATCATCTTTTGCAATAACACATTGAAAGCCCAGGGCAGGTATGAAAACTTCTCTCACGTTTATAAGTGATACACAGGTCTTTACAGTATGTTTTTTTATCAGTTCCTCTTTTTTCTGTTTTAATTCCATTGTAAGTTCCCCGAGTATATCCGATGCTTCTTCTTTATATTTTTTCTTTGCATATTCCCTTTCTTTTCTATAATATGACTCGAGTCTTAAAAGAGAATCATGTAAAAATTTTTCCTGTTCTTCTTCTATTATTTTTGCCTGAGGTTTTATTTTTGAAATTAGCAATTCTTTCGCATATTCAAAAGCTTCTTCTCCGGTAAGAGAAAAATTTCTATAAATAAATCCTTCCTGTGGTTTATAGGAATAATCTGTTACGGTACTTAAATCAAGTTCCAGTTCATTCTCTTTGTCCTCAAGCAGAATTGAATATATACTTTCAACATGTTCATCTGTAAGGAAAGATACACGGAAATTAAATTCCATAAGAGGCATATAGGAAAAAACCCTTTCCACACTTTCTATAGATACGGAAAAGAAAGATAGGGGAAGAATATCAGGGTCACATGTATGAGAGGGTTTTAAAAAAACAGGTGTACCATGGCGTCCTTTTTTTCTTGCTATGTATATAAGCTCTTCCAGTAAATCACTGCCGGGAAGTACCGGCTCAAATTTGTATTCTCCTCCGGCAAACTCCGGCGGAACCGGTATAAAAGAAAGGTATAATTTAGATGGAATATTACTGGAAATCTCTTCCTTAAAGGTAGCTATTAATATATCGGAAGTAATAAATTCAAAATTTCCTCCGAGTTTTTCTAACATTTTAAGTGTAAAATTTTTTATATCCCCTTCTGCCATTTCTGTCCTTTCTAAAAGTCGTGAGTCGTGAGTTGTGAAAAT
>JBEHWO010000744.1:0-2227 GCA_040217695.1 Vulcanimicrobiota bacterium
TCTGTGAGACCTTCAAATAAATAGGAATAGAAGGATTCATATTTAAATTTACTCTGTAGAGAAAAAGCAAGTAAACGTACAGGACTGTCTGTATGAGAGAATAAATTCTTAATACAGGAAAAAACCATATATTCATCATCAGGAAATTTAATTTTTTGAAGACTTTCCACTGCAGCAATTCTGACACTTTTATCATCTGATTTCAATAAAAATAATAATCCGTCAATAGCTATATTATCTCCTATTTCTCCAAGAGCCATGGCAGCCTGTTTTTGTACATGTACATCATGGTCACATAACAGCTTTATTAAAGCTATGGTAGCCTTTTCCTGTATGACACTGCTGAGAGATTTTATGGCCTGTATCCTGGCCTTTTTATCATTTGATTTTAATTGAAGTATTAACAGATCGGTATTGGAAAGTCCTCTGTCACTCTGAATAACGGAAAAAGGATCCTTCCATAATAAAAGAGACCGTTTAAGCTCATCTGCTGATTGATATCTATCTTTAATTTTCAATTCTACGGCTTTTGTAAGAATATAGTTCATATAAAATGAAATTTCAGGGTTCACTCTTTTGGGAGGTTCAAGAGAAAATCCATCGGGGCGAATGCCTGTAATAAGGTGATACATGGTAGAACCGAGAGAATAAATATCACTTCTTACATCACATGGTTTACCTGCACATTGTTCAGGTGAAGCATAACCAATAGTTGCATATTCGGTCAGAGCAGAACTTTCTTTTTCCATAGACACTGCTATGCCGAAATCAATAAGAACCAGTGAATTATCGGCTCTTTTTATCATTATATTTGCAGGTTTAAGATCTCTGTATATAATAGGAGGCTGCCTGTTATGTAAATAACTCAAAACATCACAGATCTGAATAGCCCAGTCTATTACCTGTTCCTCGGGGAAGCCCCTTTCATAATTATTTTCATTCATTATAGTAAGAAGATCGTCTCCTACTATGTAATCCATTATAAGATAGTATTTATCGTTTACCGCAAAATAATCATATACCCTGGGAAGACTTGTGTGATTGAGGCTTGAAAGAAGTTTTGCTTCCTGCTCAAACATCTCTATGGAAATTTCATTTATACCGTCAATTGCACTGAATCTAAGTATGAGTTCTTTAATGGCACAGACCTTACCTAAATTCTTATCTATACCCATAAAAACTGTTCCCATGCCACCGCTTTTAATAATTTTAAGAATACTATATCTGTCGCTCAGTCTTTCCAATTCCATAACACGTGAAGCATACAATTTCAAAAAAGAAGCTTCCGAGGTAAGTATATTACCACATCTGATACAGAACTGATCATTTACATTATTCAGCTGGGAACATTTATCGCAATTTTTATACATAGAAATACTTCCCAAATTCATGAAAACATTATATATAAAATTAATTTGCTAAATATAATTAAACCCCTGCTTTTTATAAGAATTAATTTTTTTTATAAAAGAATGGATATTTTCTCGTAAGGTATCCATCAGTAATTTAAATAATAATTTATAAAAACCAGTAAAAAACAAATAAAAAGGGTATAATAAATATTAAAATGAAAAGGATTCTTAGTACAGAGCCAGGTAAAAACGTATCCCAAAAACTATAAAGAGTGAATAGTGAGTATAAAACCAACTCACCACTCACTACTCACTAAATAATTCGTAACCGAAATCTTATTTATCGTGACGCGTCACGTGTAACGCGTGACGGGAGGAGATAAAATCACAAATTATCCGGTGTCGTATTTACTGACGTCAGTACTCAGCAATTTATATAATGTTTACCGATATACACAGTCACATGTATAATTTTACGATAAATGAAATAAAAGACATAATTGACAGATGTACTGCAGCAGGAATAAAAAGAATAATAACATGTGTTTACAACAGAGATACTCTTATTAAAACCATTCCAATACTTAAAGCTTATAAAAATATTTATCTTTCAATGGGAGTCCACCCCCAGGCGGCATGGACAGAGAAAAAAGAATATAAGGATTTTATAGACATAATGGAACAGACAATGGAAGCAGCGGTTGCAACAGGTGAAGCAGGTTATGATAATTATGAAGGTAACCCTTCAACGGAAAACCAGAGAGAAGCTTTTATAAGACAGATTGAAATGGTAAATACCAGAAAACTGCCTTTAATAATTCATTGCAGAAAAGCTTTTGAACAGCTTTTTTCCGATCTGAAACTGTTAAAAGATG
>JBEHWO010000745.1:0-2223 GCA_040217695.1 Vulcanimicrobiota bacterium
TATGGGATGAAGAGTCTTCTCTTAAAGAAATCTTAAAAGATCTCGGCAATTCCAGGATATTTACCTTCGGTATAGGACCGTCTGTAAACAGGTATTTTCTCTCGAAAATAGCAAAACTGGGAAGAGGTACATGCCAGTTTATAACAGTCCCTGAAGAAATAGAAGAAGCAATAGAAAAATTCTCCCTTCAAACATTATGTCCCATAATGTCGGATCTGACGCTGGAATGGGAAGACTCTCAAATTTCAGATACTTATCCCTTTCCTGTACCTGACATATATTTCGGTGAAGTCCTCTGCCTTACAGGACGTTTTCACTCTTCAGGAAAAGCTAAAGCCATATTGTCCGGCACAACATGTTCAGGCACTGTGAGAGAAGAATTTTCACTGGAACTGCCGGAAAAAGATGAAAAATATCCTGTCATAGAAACAATATGGGCAAGACGTTCAATAGAAGCTCTACTGGATAAAACAAGGGAAAATCCCACAGAAAAAGCTGAAATAAGAGATGAAATCATAGGAATTGCCATTAAATACAAGCTGATGAGTCCCTATACGTCTCTTGTGGCAGTGGAACAGGATGTTAAAGAAGAAAGAGAGAAGAAGGAAATAATTAAGATTGATGTCCCCCAGGTACTTCCTGAAGGTTTGAATTATAATGCTTTCGCGGAACCATCACCGACATCTTACACCTGGAGCGGTTCTACAGATCTGTGTGAGGTAAGCGAATCAGTTCATGATGTGGCCTGCGCATGTTTTCAGGATATAGAAGAGATTAAAGATGAAGAAGAATTAGATCTGGATTACTTAAAAGAACTTGTAGACGAATCCCCTGTCGTAAGAGTGGCAAACCTGATTATCAGCCAGGCCATCAATGACGGTGCAAGCGATATACATATAGAAAACAGGGAGAAAAACCTTTGTGTAAGATACAGAACAGACGGTATTCTTCACGAAGTAATGTCACCGCCGAAACATATAGAGGCACCTCTCATGGCACGTATAAAAACCATGGCCGGTCTTGATGTAGCAGAGAGAAAAATTACTCAGTACGGGAAAATCCATATAAAACAAAATGATCAGGATTATGAACTTCACGTTTCCACTCTTCCGACGGTAAAGGGTGAAAAAATAGTCATACATATTCAGAGAAAGACCTTTCCTGAACTCAATCAAATGGGGTTTTCTCCTGATATGGAACTTCTATTTAAAAAGCTCCTGGCCAGTCCTTCAGGACTCATAATAGTTACAGGCCCTTCCGATACAGGTAAAACCGTCACTCTTTATAATGCTTTACACCTGTTAAACAACGAGAAAAAGAGTATTACTACAATAGAGGACAGGGTAAAACATCATATAGAAGGCATAAATCAGGTAGAAGTAAATTATAAATACGGTCTTACAACCGGCACTATACTGAGACACTGTCTCACACAGGACAGTGATAT
The DNA here is from genome assembly GCA_040217695.1 of Vulcanimicrobiota bacterium. Lineage (GTDB taxonomy): Bacteria > Vulcanimicrobiota > SpSt-956 > SpSt-956 > JAKJGF01 > CALARM01. Next base: position 1,448 of record JBEHWO010000745.1, read on the forward strand.
TATAATGGTAAAAGATCTCCATGACTGTGAAACAACAGGTATTGCCGTCAGGGCGGCTCTCACAGGCCGCCTTGCATTGACCAATCTGTATACGGATTATGCCGTAAATGTTCCGTTACGACTGATAAATACGGGCATAGAACCGTTCCTTGTCGCATCTGCTCTCAAGGGTGTTATTGCCCAGAGACTGGTAAGAAAGATATGTGAAAAATGCAAAGTATCTTATAGTCCGCCGGAAGAAATAAGGAAAGAATTGGGCATTAATGATAATACACTATTATATCGCGGTACAGGCTGTGAGCATTGCAAAGGAACAGGTTATAAAGGCAGGGCAGGTATTTATGAAATCCTGACTGTAGATGAAAAAATAAAATCTCTTATACTGAAAGGAGCCTCTCCTGAAGAGATAAGAGACATATCTGTAAAGAACGGAATGGTTACCCTTGAGAAAGATTTACTCAAAAAAGTTCTGGACGGAATTACTACGGTTGAAGAATATTTTCTCGTGACGCATAACGCGTAACGCGTGACGGGAGAACCGGTTTATTACAAAAAGATCAGGCAGATGAATTTTCTGCCTGATCTTTATTTTTCAGTAAAAAAATAGTGAGTAGTGAAATCATCTATTACGCATTATACCAGGTTGCTATCAACCATAGCGCTTTGCCTGCCTGGTGCTCCGTAGAAAAAAATATCACGGCGGCACAAGTCTATTTGAATAAAATATAATGAAAAGTGGCATGATGTAAGCTCTAACAAATATGCCTGTTCCAGTT
>JBEHWO010000746.1:0-2219 GCA_040217695.1 Vulcanimicrobiota bacterium
ACAGGTGAAAAGGAGTCTTTCCTTCACTGTCTCTGACTTTTATATCAGCACCTTTTGATAAAAGTAATTCCACTATTTCTCTGGCACCGTTCTGAGAAGAAAGATGAAGAGGAGTTTTGCCGGAATTGTCTCTCCAGTTTACATCTCCGCCTCTTGATAAAAGAAATTCCACTATTTCTCTGCGACCGCTGACGGCGGCAAGATGAAGAGGAGTTTTACCTTCACTGTCTCTTGCATCAAGTATTACGCTTTTATTTATAAGTATTTCAGATATCTCTTTTCGTCCCTGCTGTGAAGAAATATGAAGGGGAGTCTTTCCGGAATTATCTTTCACATTAACGTCAGCCCCGGAAGATATAAGTAATTCCACTACCTCTTTGCGATTATTCTGTATGGCCCAGTAAAGAGGAGTTTTACCTTCACTGTCTCTTGAATCGATCTGACCTCCTTTTGACAGGAGTAAGTCAATAATTACATCTGCCACTTCTTTACGGGCATTTCCTGCCGCTTCATGGAGAGGAGTTCTGTTATCTTCCAGCATATTTACAATTTCAGGTTTTTTTTCAAGTATCCCTTTAATTTTTGTAATCTCACCGGTCTTTATAGAATCAAAAAGCTCGGATGCCTGCACTGTCACTGTTGATACAATAAATATTAAAAAAAAGAAACAAATTACTCTCTTATAATTCATAATCATACCTCCACTTATATTTTTTGTTTTAATTTTAAGGGAATAAAATCAATTACAGTTACTTTTTCTCAAAAACTACGTGCTTATAGTCGTGACGCGTAACGCGTAACGCGAGAAGTGCCTGTAATTTGTTATGAGATCCGTTCCAAACGTCTCTGTTAAAATACTGCCTGCCATCACGATTATTTCCCGTCAGAATGTTCCTTTTCTATGCTTTTCTCTTCCATATCTGCCTTCAATTCGTCTAAATGTTCGCCAATAATAGAAAGAGCTTTATACATCTTCCTCACGTTTTCCGGGTTTTGAAGGGCATATACCGTTTTTTCTTCTTCATTGTTCATATGACATTCCTCCAATCTTTTAAGGGTTTGTCGAGAAATAACCCTGTAATAGTCTATAGCGTGACGGGTAACGCACAGTCTTTTTTATAACTCCTATAATTCCAGTATAACAAAAAACACCATTCCAGTCAAAAAGTTGATAGTGTTTTTTTACGACAGCTAGCTTCATTGGCCACTACACTTAAATATTCGGCACGTCTCCTTTTACCGGAATAGGAGTAATGCCTTCCCCTCTTAACTCTACCACATTTATGATCACATAATCTGTGCCTTCCTTTAATGTTGCCAGTTCCTGGAAATTTTCATATCCCGCATCAACAGCTTCCTGAAATGTTGAACCTCCAAGCATGGTTGTTTCTATATAGTAGGCGTCCTCGCTGCCTGACGCACTTTTTACACCTAAATATACATGGTCTGATGTGACAACAAGCAGAGGTTCGAGACCAAGGTTTTCATAAACTGATGCAAGAAGAACTGTCCCATCGGCACAGTTCGCAGACTTTTCCCTGATACTTTCTCTCGGTAGTCTTACCCTCTGAGTATAACCTGCGCCAAAGGATACGGTACTGGAAACATAGGAAATACCCAGGTCCTGAACTGCTTTCCATACGGCATCCATTTCGGCAAGCAGATCTTCTGCAGATTCTCTCTGATAACCGCTGAGGGTTCTATCAGGCATTTTTTCTTTCGCTCTTTTTAAAATCTCCCCTATTACAGGGTCTCTGGGAGTAACCCATGCAGTGAGTAAAAAAGACATATCAAAATCGGTATCTATACCCCAGATCAGTTCATCTGTGGCAAGAAGGGTAATTTCTTTAGTTTCTTCATATATTACATCATTGCCTTTAACAATCTTAAATGATGCAGAACAGAGTTTCTGTTCCGGAAGGTCGAGGATTTTATCATTGAATACAGGGAACTGTCCTACAGTTTTAACTTCTCCCGGTTTCAGGGTTACCATCTGAGTCGCAGGATTACTGTAATCCATAACCTGACTCATAACCTTTATAGTTTCTTCTTTTTTGCCGGTATTTTTTATTTGCCACAGAAAAAGTCCGTCACCTTCGGCAAAGATTTTACTTCCGAGTACACAGTAAACAGGGAATATTTCCGGCAGATAATCGATATTTACAACAGTAATCTCTGCACATGCAGAAAAACCTGCCAGAGAAATAATAAAAAAGATA
>JBEHWO010000747.1:0-2215 GCA_040217695.1 Vulcanimicrobiota bacterium
AGAGTCCGCCTCCATCCCCTTCTGGACGGAAGGGACGTACACGAAAAATCTGCTCTAGAATATATAAAGCCTTTAGAGAACCTGCTTTCATCATTGAATAACAGTGGAGCCGATTACAGAATTGCTTCGGGCGGCGGAAGAATGGTAACTACTATGGATAGATATAATGCTGACTGGAGGGTGGTTAAAAATGGATGGGATGCCCATGTGCTGGGCCATGGAAGACCTTTTTCTTCTGCAGAAGAAGCTATTAAGACCTATTACGATGAGGATCCCAAATTAACAGATCAATATATGAATTCTTTTGTTGTTGTAGAAAATGAAAAACCTGTCGGTACCATAGAAGACGGTGATTGTGTCATATTCTTTAATTTCAGAGGAGACAGAGCCATAGAGATTTCCAGAGCCTTTGAAGAGCCAGATTTCAGCGAATTTGACAGGGAACGGTACCCGAAAGTAATTTATGCCGGTATGATGGAATATGACGGAGATCTTCACATACCTTCACATTATCTGGTTAATCCGCCTGAAATAGAGAGAACCGTAAGTCAGTATCTATGTGTACAGGGGGTAACTATGTTTGCCATTTCCGAAACACAGAAATACGGCCATGTAACATATTTCTGGAACGGTAATCGTTCCGGTTATATAGATTCGTCTCTTGAAACATATGTGGAAATACCTTCCGATAAAATACAGTTCGATAAAGCTCCTGCCATGAAAGCCGGAGAGATAACGGAAAAAACTGTAGAATTGTTGAAAACAGGAAAATATAGATTTGGAAGATTGAATTTTGCAAACGGTGATATGGTGGGACATACAGGTAATATAGACGCTACGGTAACTGCAGTGGAAACAGTTGATGAATGTCTGGGAAAACTCCTTTCTCTTATGAAAGAGCTCGGAGGTATAACGATAATTACTGCCGACCATGGCAATTCAGACGAAATGTATACCATTGAAAAGGGTAAGAAGGTTCCGAAAACTTCTCATACACTCAACCCTGTACCTTTTATTATTGTCGATCCTCTTTATAAAGGTGAATATATTATGAGACATCTTGAAAAACCCGGCCTTTCAAATGTGGCAGCAACAATTCTCAATCTTCTCGGATATGAGAAGGTTCAGGATTATGATGAGTCTCTGATCAGTGAGCAGTGACCAGTGACCGGTGTTAGAACAATTAGTATCCTCGCGTCTCGCGTCACGCGTTACGCGTCACGATATAAACTGTAACTATTCTGATTAATTTTCTGCCTGCCTTTGAAGGATTTCTTCTTATTGCTTAGAATTATTTAGATTTATGAGTATGCCAATTTACTGACGTGAGCATAAGCATGTAATCAAAGTGTTTCTTCCTGTCACGCGTTACGCGTTACGAGAAATCTATTATTTATGCTTACGTCGGTCATTGACAGCTTAATAAATTTACTAGAAAGGAAGAATATATGAGACCAACAGCATTAATTTATTCGTCTCATGATCGATGCGAATATATTCACAGAGATTTTATTGTAGAACGTGCACTCCAGAGCTGGGATAACAAAACTCTGATGCATCTTCCTATGTCCCAGAAGACTCAGGGAAGTCAGGAATGGGATTTTGGAAATTTCCGCTGGTATTATGAAAGATTCAAACAATATGGACTCGATTATTTTCCGTTTTACTGGAATGATAATCTCAGAAGAGAAGATGTAGATTTATTTTTCCATATGCTCTGGCATACACAGGTTGTTGTCCTTGGAGGCGGAAACAGTTCCCTGGGCCTGAGGAGATATAAAGAACTGGGACAGCTTTATTATAATGACGGAGATCTTTTCGAAAGAATACTTCATGAAAGACAGGACAGAGGACTTCTTACAGTAGGATTTTCTGCAGGAGCAGATCAGCTCTGTGAGTATTTATCCAGTGCAATTGACTATGATCTGGAAGATCCTTACGGTTTTGGTCTGGCAAGAAATGTTGTTACAACCCTTCATCATGAACCTGGCAGAGAAGAATCTCTTTATAATCTGGCCAGAAATCTTACACATTGTATGGCCATCGGACTTCCCAATGATTCTGCTATAGGAGTAGATCAGGGTTTTCTGGAATCAGGCAATATCTGGCAGATTATATGGTTTATAGAAGACCGTTCATGGGATGTGCCAAACCATCAGTGGCACATTAAAACAAGACAGGGAGTAAAAATATTGAGTTATTATCCTGATGGTCG
>JBEHWO010000748.1:0-2213 GCA_040217695.1 Vulcanimicrobiota bacterium
TGGATAACTTGTGGATAACTTCCTAAAAAAAACGAACAAATATTCTCTTTTTTTATTTCAGTTTTTTTACATGCCCAAAAAGTATAATTTAAAAAAAAAGGTTAAAAATGAAAATTGTATTTATTCATGTGATTATTTATGGATAGTTATGAAACTGACTATAATCATAAATTATTTATGTTCACTCCGGTAGATATTGTTTTTTTACGACAGTAAGATTCATTTCTACTGGAAATTGTAATTGATTTCATAAATCTCTTAATTTATATGAGAAGCGTAACGCGTAGCGCGTGACGGTAGAAACAAATTCTCATTCTTCGTTGTAACCAGATCGGTCATGGCTGTTAATGAAAAATAAATGGTGAATAGTAATTAAAATCCAGTTTTTTTCACTTTTCACTCTGAATATTCTGTGGCAAATTTTTTTTTCCATTGTATATAAAATCATCTATCATTTTTTAACGCAATCTCTCATGATTGACAAGTATTTTTATCTTTGTTAAAATGAGGAAATTGATATTGCTGAACTCGGGCAGCAGAAATTGAGAAATTTCTGAAGAGGTGAATAGATTGAAAAGAACTTATCAACCAAAAAATGTACCAAGGAAAAGAACCCATGGATTTCTTTCAAGAATGAAATCCAACGGAGGCCGTAGAGTATTACAGGCCAGGAGACGTAAAGGCAGAAAAAGCTTAAGCGTCTGATGATTATATTATAACTTACTCGAAGATTAGGGATTGTAAGAAAATAACCCTGATTGTCAGAACGGTTATTATCCTTGCGCCAGGCGTAATGATTGTAACCTGGATATAGTTATTTCCTGAAAACCCCTCAATCAATTCTTATGTAAAGATTAACTGTATATTGTTATAATATAAGCTGTTTTTGTAAAAAAATGTTAATTTTATTCAGAGAAAGAATTTGACTGATAGATTTTTGATAATTAATTGTTTTTTTGTAAAAACTATCCGGCATGTTTGAAGATTTCTCAGGAAAGGAGGTATTTGCCAGGAAAAAAACTGTTTCTTTAACTTCTAATAAGAATTTTAAAAGAGCTTATACGGATGGCACTTCTTTTTCAAGTAATTTAGCAGTTATATATATATACCCCAATAATCTGGACTATAATAGAACAGGTTATTCTGTAACCAGAAAACTGGGTAAAGCTGTTGTAAGAAATAAAATAAAAAGACTTTTTAGAGAAGCCTATCGTTATTATATTGAACATTTGATTGATGGATATGATATAATTTTTGTTGCCAGAAAAGCAGTATTAAGATCCAGTTTAAATGATATTTTGAAATGTTTTGCAGAACTTTTTAAAAAGAGTGGACTGTACAAATGCTGAAATTGATTCTGATAAATCTCATACGTTTTTATCAGAATTACATTTCCTGTTATATGCCACCTGTCTGTAGATTTCGTCCAAGTTGTTCCGAGTATGCCGTTCAATCACTGGAAAAATATGGTATAATCAGAGGAGGATTAAAAGCTACATGGCGGATATTGAGATGTAATCCTTTCTGCAGAGGAGGACATGATCCTGTTAAATAGAGTTTATGACAGACTCTGAAAGAAATTTTTTCAAAAAGGGGGATACTGGTTTTCATATTTTTGATTAACCAGAAAAGCTATTGTTAGATAGTATCAGTATTTTTTTAGGAGATATTCTCAAGTTTTTCTATCAGCTTACAGGAAACTATGCCTATTCCATAATACTTTTTACAGTTGCTATAAAAATATCTTTACTTTATTTTACCAATCAGCAGTACAAATCGATGAAGGATATGCAGAAAATTCAGCCGGAAATGAAGAAACTGCAGCAAAAGTATAAAGGTGAACCGGAAAAATTAAATCAGAAGATGATGGAACTGTGGAAAACTCATAAAGTCAATCCTTTAGGGGGTTGCCTTCCTCTACTCATTCAGATGCCGATTATTTATGCTTTATACAAAACTATTGACCATTTTAAAGCTGAATTTACGAATGCAAAATTTTTATGGATAGGTTGTATGCCACCAGAACAGGTTCCGAAATTTACCTTCATGGGTGAGGTTATACCGATATTTGGAGACAGTCTTGCCACACCGGATCTCCCTTTAGTAATAATTTACGGATTGAGTATGTACCTGTCACAGATGATAACTATGAGTTCCACACCACAGACAGGAATGGGAGCTCAAAAATCTACAGCTATATTTATGTCAGTATT
>JBEHWO010000749.1:0-2203 GCA_040217695.1 Vulcanimicrobiota bacterium
ATCTGATTCATTCCATTTTTTTTCTTTTTTTTCTGAGACCAGTCCGAATTTTCCGGTAAGCTCATGACCAAGATACATAGGAATAGTAAGAAAAGACTTTATTCCCTGAGATAGAAAGAATTTTTTTTCATCTTCCTGTCCCTGAAATTCATCCATAGAAGAAATATTAATAACTTCAAAATTTCTGAGCTTTTCAGCATACCATGGAAAAGTCTCTATATTCAGGTTTTTATAATGGCCGGATAGATATGATATACCTTCTGTACACCACTCATATACTTCAGTAATTATTCCGTCATATGAAAGAATACTGATATAGCAGCGATCAATTGAGAGAAATTCTCCTATGATTTTCAGGGATGTCTCTATTTTCCTGTCGATCGCATCAGATGTAATATTAATAAAACGTCCAGATATGGAGGAAAGTATCTCTTCGACAGACAGACGATAGTGCAGTTCCTGTTCTGTTTTTTGCCTCATTAAATTTTCAAATTTCAGCATTTCATTGGTTTTTTCAAGTTCTGCCGTCCGTTCTTTTACCCGGGCTTCAAGCTCTTTACGGGCCTTTTCAAGTGCTTTCTCTCTCAGCCTTAATAATTCTTCAGATTTTCTTTTTTCATGTGTTTCTATGGCAAGACTTATTAAATTTGAAACAGCAATAACAAAATCCTGTTCTTCCTGAGGCCAGTTTCTCATATGACCGGTATGTTCACAGCACAATACACCACATATAACTCCATGCCGTCTGACAGGAACATCCATCATAGAAGTTATGCCATAAGGTTTTATATAAGCCTCTAATAATTCGGAAAGCTTATATTCGGTAAAAACATTTCTTACAGAAATAATTTCTTCTGTCTTTATAGTTTTAAAATATACGGGATACAGGTTTTCATAAATAACGATACCATTTGAGTGGAGATTTTTACTGGATTTAAAAGAATCGTGGCACGTAAGAGTAGATTGTTCTGCGTCATAAAGCCATATACTGACCAATTCCACTCCAAGAACCATGGAAGTAGTTTCTGTGATCATTTTAAAACTCTCTTCAAGGGAATCATAATTGAACCTGGAGAGTTTCAGTAATGCCTGCTGAATTGTAATCTTCTTTTTTTCCTGTTCTTTTTTATACTTTTCCATATATTTAATTCTCACTAACTCTTTTACATGTCTCGTTACTCAGGACTGTAAGAAAAATAACTCTGGCAAATTATGGTTAGTATCCTCTCGTCACGCGTCACGCGTTACGCGTCACGATATAAACAGTGGAAACATACGTCAGTTATTTAACCTTATCAACAGGAATATCCAGAACGGGGTAGTTCTTTACATGTTCATCATCAAAGTGCCACCATTCTGTCCTAAGGGGAACAAAGCCTTCACTTACCATATAATCTTCAAGGATCTGCCTGTTTTTAATTGTCTTTGCCGGCAGATCATAATAATCTCTTCCCGCTTTTTCCGTGAAATCATCAAATTTAGTAGGCATGTCAAGTTCTTTGCCTTCACCGTCTATAAGAGTTACATCTACAGCTGCCCCTCTGTTATGATTGGAACCGATTTTGGGATCTGCCACAAATCCCGGTACAGGGTATATTTCCCAGAATTTATATTGAACGGAAAGGGGGCGATATGCATCCCATACTTTCAGACCGAGGCCGATTTTTTTTAATTTTTTCTGTACTCTTAAAAGTTTTTCTGCAACTTCTTCTCTGAGATATGCTCTGCTTCCCGGAGGATAAACAGCCTGGCCTGTAAAATTATCCTCTGTGGCATATACCAGTTCTACCGCTATAGTGGGATCCAGTTTTTGCAGGTCCACAAGTTTTACCTGCTGTTCTGCCTGAAGATTTAATGTCAGAAAACCAGAAAAAATAAAGAATAATAACAGTAATAAAGTTTTTTTCATAAGAAAATCTCTCCTTGAAAATAAATATTTTATTTTATTATTGATTAATGTACTGAATAATTATATCATAAGCTTTATTAAATATGGTATAAATTTTGCCATTAAAAAAATAATTTAAATGTATAGGAATTTTCATTTTTAATGGTGTAAAATAAAGCTTTAGATGAAAATTATGTAGAGACAGTTTATCTACTGTGGTGAGCATAAATAATACATATCTGCTCTCGTGACGCGTAACGCGTGACGGGAGGAAGACTCTTATTACATGCTTATGCTCAGGTCAGTAAATAATTT
>JBEHWO010000750.1:0-2200 GCA_040217695.1 Vulcanimicrobiota bacterium
AAAATAAAAATATAAAAATATTTATAGACAATAGTTTTTTTAAATTGGACTTTACGATAATTTATTCTCTTATAAAAAAGAAAGAACATATTAATTTAATGATAGAAGCCCCTCCGGGTGACAGGCGAATGAGTGAGACAACATTATCTATAGTAAATCTTATTCTTAAAGATTATAAACAGGTAAAATTAAGTTCTGATGAAACTATGATGTTGTGTGAAAAATGATAGATTGTGACGCCATTACTGCAATTTGCTAAATTCCATGACTTCACAGGCAATTATTTTCTCAGACCACTTACTGTCATCAAATTCAGAGAGTTTTTTCATAAATCCTTCTATATGTTTCATCACTGAATTTACATCATTGAAATTTATTTCTTCAGGGTTCAGTATGTTGTCTTCTGTAACAAATACTTTAATGTACTGTATCCCCGCAGGAGGATCAATCAAGCCTCTGAGGATTTTTGTTGTTTTTTCTTTAACAGAGGTATCTATCTCATGAGGGTTTGGAAATAACAGGGAAACTTTTTCTCCGTTCCAGTGTATAACAGTCAGATATCCGTCTTTATCTGCAGGAATTTCAATCCTGACTTCATCACCTATAAAAGCCTTTACCTTATCGGACTTTTCTGCCGATTTTTTTCTGCTGTAAGCCAGATCCGGTACAAAATAAAGATTTTTTATGAAATCAGTCCCTCTTGATATAGCTTCTTCAATAGAAAGCCACAGGGATTTCATATTCACAGTCTTTAAATCGAAATATATAGTCACACATGTTTCACAGAGAGCGAGATGTTCTTTCATCTGCTTTTTCCTGTCTTCTGAGATTCTCCCTGACGCATAATCAAATAAATCTTCTTCCGATGGACAGAGGGATTTTTTCTTTCTTTTTTCATATTCAATATAGGAATTCATCCTTACTTTCATTGTTAAAAAATTATATTTCATCAAACATGAAGAACATGTTTTTAAATGTTCCTCTATATGAGGAGTTTTTTCTTTTGAAAAATTCAATAAATCTTTTTCCGAACAGTGTTTCATCTTATGGCCCCCCCTTAAAGCAAAAAGCCCGTTTTACCGTAAAATGTTCTCAGATCTTCATAAGTTCTGCTTATCAGTTTTCTGAGGCTTACCTCTGTAAGAGCTATATCTCTCTGACTGTGATGAATATTTAAATATAAAAGCAATTCTTTTATATTAACCGGCAGTGCCGGTAACTGTTTTTCATTTACAATCAGATCTTTGTAATCCTGTAATATGTGTGTAACAATCCATATTCTTGTCCATCCGTTATCATAATCAGGCTGGACCGGTCTGTTCCATACAATGGAGAGATATTCTCTGTCCTGCAGTAACAGTTCTCCGATAAATTCTCTGATAAAAGTCAGTTCTTCTATATGGGTTTCCCAGTAAATTATTGTTTTTTCAGGATTTTCTCCCGGTTTCATCCATTCATCAGGTAAAGGCGGAAGTCTCATTTTATATCTCCTGGCTTTCATGATACTTGAAATTTTCTAATATGTGACATTTTTAAATAGATATTTTAACCTTTCTTCTCGTTCCTGTTCCAGATTTATCTCTTCCGGAGTTTTTATTATCCCGATAAGGCTATCAGTTAATGGGGTTTCACTGTTTTTTACACCTATTAATTTTGCAATATCTTTACCGTTTTTCGTAACTATAATATTTTCTTTCTTTGAAAGTTCCATATATTTTCTTATATTATTTTTAAAATCCGTAGACGTGACAACCATAAATATACACCGCCTTCTATTAAATATTATATGGAATTTGTGCTAAATATTCAATATATTATGTACGAAATATTTATATATAAAAGGTCCGGTAAAAATTTTTAAAGATTTTATACCACAGGGTTATCAATTTTAGTATAATAAATCGGGAAGGTACTGAATATGCCATATTATTATATAGAATTATTTTTTCCGTCAGAAGTGTCTGCCGGACATTGCTATAATTCCGTTAAAAAGGTTACTGAATACAGTGATTTCGAATTTTATTATAATAATAAATGTAATTTTTATTGTACATTCCCGGATGTAGAAATTTACGATGATGACGGGAGAAAAATTGAGCACCATTTGATAAAACAGGCTATCTCTCAAAAAATTTGTGATATTTATAAATTATTCACTTATTTAATTACAGATTATCAGCCTTATATGTGTTATGTCAGC
>JBEHWO010000751.1:0-2193 GCA_040217695.1 Vulcanimicrobiota bacterium
GTAAATCGGGCAATAGAGCTGCAGTAAAACCTCTTATTAAAGCTCTTAAAGATGCTGACCCTCATGTAAGATGGAGAGCTGCAGCCGCACTCGGTAAACTCAGAGATGAAAGTGCTGTTGAAGAAATCAAGAGATTATTAAATGATCCGAAGGATTTCGTCAGAGAATATGCAGTAGAATCTCTGGGTGTCATAGGCGATTTACGGGCAGTAGACACCCTTATGAGTAAAGGATTGAGAGATAAGAGTAATGCAGTAAAATTGAAAGTAGTTAAAGCACTTGTCATTTTAGGCGATCCCAAAGCAATAGATTCTATAAGAGAACAAAGAAAAAAGACAGGTATCTTCCAATTCACAATGAAAAAAGAAATGGATAATGCGATAAAGAAACTGGAAGCCAATATATAATACAGAAGTCAGAATACAAGAGTCAGAATCAAGGGGTTGTCTGGAAATAACTACATCATAGTTACAGTTTATATTGTGACGCGAGGAGATTAATTATTCTAACAATTTGCCGGAGTTGTTTTTCTTGCAGTCCATAGTTACGGTTTTTACCGTGACACGAGGATAATAGCCGTTTTAATAATTTGACAGGGCTATTTTTTTACAGTCTATAAAGAGTTTTATAGAAAGAATTCCCTTATTTCCTGCATTCTGATTTTTAAAGGTTTTTGTTATGAATGAACAATCTCTGAGACATTTAATAGAACATACCAGGTACAATGATACGGAAAGTGTCAAATTATCACTCAATAAAATATCAAATCTGCCTGATGGAACTGATATCACTCCTCTGTTAGAAGCTCTGAGCAACGATAATACAAATATAAGAAAATTTGCCGCAGAAGCTCTGGGAATAATAAAAAACGATAAAGCCGTTAATCATCTTATTAAAGCTCTGAATGATAAAAGTCTTTATGTAAGAAAACTTTCTGCAGACGCTCTCGGAAATATAGGAAACAAAACAGCTGTACCTCACCTGATACAAATCATCAATGATGAAAATGTTTATGTAAGATGGGCTATAGCAGAAGCCTTCGGAAAAATCAAAGACAGAACAACTGTACCATATCTGATTGATTTATTAAACGACGAAGCTGCCTATGTAAGATGGGCGTCTGCCAAAGCTCTCGGAAATATTGAAGACAGAAGAGCAATTATTCATCTAAGAAAATTGCTGGAAGATGAGGATTCTCTTGTAAAAGTAACGGCAAAATCAGTGTTGAATAAATTTGAAGAAAGCACAGACACTGATGCCCGGGAAGCTTCTTCATTAAAAAAAGAGGAAACAATAGAACTTCCTGTTGTTCCGCAGAAAAAGAAACAGAAAAAAAGAATTAAAAATAAATTATTATCACAGAAAAAAGAAATAATGGAACTATTATCAAAAAGCAAGACAAAAAATCTGCCCTCTCCCATGGAAGAAGAAAGAGGACAAAAAGAAGAAAAGCTTAAGAAAAAAAATATTAAAGATAAAATGTTATCAATTGAACATGTTCAGAATATCCAGAAAAATAAAGAAACTAACAAATTACCTTTTAAAGAAGTGATAGATCTTTATTCACGTAAAAAATATGATACAAAGAATCTTCCAATTGAACAGGTAATGGAATTACTTTCGGCACATGATATAAAAGCAATCACATTAAAGGGAAAAGAAGAAGATACAGATACTGCAAAAGACAGTAATATCACATCTTTTGAATCCATAGTAAATGCCATTGATAGTTTTATAAGTGATTTAAATCAGGAGGAAAAAGAAGATGACCAGAAAGAAGGTTCTCTTGATGAACTCTTTGGTTTAATAGATTATATTATAGATGAACTTGAAGAAGAGAAAACAATCACACCAACGGGCCAGAAGACAGAAAACACAGACACTGTAATAAAAGACAAAAAAGAACTGATAGCCGACAAAAAAGAGACTTACTGGAAATCAACACCTTACGGAGCAAGTAAGAAAACAGCAGCAGAACAAGAATATCCTTCCGGACCGGTAAAAATTCCACTGGCAGATAAAAAAATCTTTGGAGCAAAAACAAAAGAAACAATCACGGAAAAACCTGCAGCAGAAGCGGTCACGGAAAAACCTGCAGCAGAAGCAGTCACGGAAAAACCTGCAGCAGAAGCGGTCACGGAAAAACCTGCAGCAGAAGCGGTCACGGAAAAACCTGCAGCAGAAGCAGTCACG
>JBEHWO010000752.1:0-2178 GCA_040217695.1 Vulcanimicrobiota bacterium
AACCTGTATTACTTTTCTCTTAATGTTTGAATGAAAAAGATTTTTTTTATTTCATCTGTACCGATGAAGAAATTTTTGGTGAAATAAGAAAAACATACTGTCTATTTTGTAGTGGATTACATTTTTAAAATATTTTTAGGAGATGATATTAAATTATGCCAGAACCAGACGATTTTATGCAAAGACACATTGGCTCCATTATAGATACACCGGAATCAATACATGGAAAAATGATCGGGGAAGAAGTTATAGTCTATGGTATAAGTAAGAATATGATACCTACAGGGGAAAATACCGGAATTATATATCTGGAAAATGACAGAACTTTTGCCTCCAGCAAAGATGTAGTTTATATAGAGATAGATGAAAATAACAACTTGAGTAAGATAATTAAGGAAGGTATAACAAACTTTCTATATAACAGGCAGACATTTGTAAGGGGCCATATTAAAGACAGGAAAGTAGTAACTCACATGGGAAATACAACAATTGAATATCTCATCAAACCAGACTATGATATAAGAGTAGTATTATGATAAAGAGGTGATACGCAGAATATTTTACAGCGGCAGGTAAAATATAATCCTTTATCCATTTCTGAAGAGTTGGATAAAGGATTTTTTTTACCTGTCATTATTTAGAAATTAAAAGACCTGAGTTGAATATTATATTTGATTAATATTTTAGAAAAGAAACGAGTCTATTTTTTATTTTAAGGAGGTTTTTTATACGTTATACCCTTGCTGGAAAGAAATAAATAATTTTAATAATCCTTTAACAGATGGTGAGAGAGCATTTGTAACATTTTTAGACAGGGAACTTCCACAGGACTGGGAAATTTATGTTCAACCATTTCTGAATGGAGACAGGCCTGATATTGTTATTCTTAACCCTAAAGTCGGAGTAATGATCTGGGAAATAAAGGACTGGAAGCTAGGATGTTACAGAAACAATCAGGGTAATATTTCAGTTATAAATGGAAATTTGGACTATAAGATTCAAAGTCCTTTAAGCCAGGTAAATCACTATAGGAATAATATTTTAAATCTTTATGTTCCTGCTTTGGGTGAGAAAATAGATAAGCAACCCGGGGCTCGTGGCATATTTAAGACCGGAATTTATTTTCATAATGCAGATACTGATTATGCAAGGAAATTTTTTAATTATCCTCAATATGTTACTGTTATAGGGAGAGATGGCTTAAAATGGGATTTAGATAAAATTATTCCTGATGTTTATATCAAAGAAAATTGTAATATTACACCTGAAGATAACTCTATATTTGATGCTTTGAGAGTCTGGCTTATTCCACCTTTTCATAGTAAAGAGCAGGGAACAGAGATAAAATTAAATGAAAAACAACTAATTCATGGACAGCCATGTAAAGGGCATCACAGGATTAAAGGTGTGGCCGGAAGCGGCAAAACTATTGTACTGGCTTACAGGGCAGCGAAATTAGCTTCAGAAGGCAATAAGGTTCTTGTTGTAACATATAATATTACACTATGGCATTATATAAGGGATCAGATTGCAAGGACTCCTTATGATTTTTCATGGAATAATATTGTTTTCAAACACTTTCATGGCTTCTGTAAAGATGAGTTTGTAAGATTAGAAATTACATTCCCTAAAGGATATAAAGGCAAAGATTTCTTTATTAAAACTATCCCGGATACTTTATCAGATGGTCTTTCTAATTCTATTTTCTGTAATAAAGCTGAGAAAAATCATCCTGAGTTTGATGCAATATTGATAGATGAGGGCCAGGACTTCTGTCAGGAATGGTATAACCTTCTTTGCAAGTATACAACAGAAAGAGATGAACTGGTTTTATTCTGTGATACGAGGCAGAATATTTATGAGAGGGATATTAAATGGACAGACGGGAAGATGAAGAATGTTAAATTCAGAGGTCCCTGGGCGACTTTGCCTGACGTATCTTATAGATTACCGGGTTTACTTGCTCAAAAATTGAATGAATTTGCAGTAAGCTTTCTGGAGCAAAACATAGAAGATCAAAAAATTAAACCTGTGCAGAGCGATCTTTTCGATAATTCTCAGCTTTTATGGGAAAATGCGAATACTCTTGAAGATGGTTTAAATAGGGTATTTTTGCCCAACCCCTCGAAAAGGCCGGTAGGATTTTTAAGTCAAATACTTTTCTTCCAAAATATCAAT
>JBEHWO010000753.1:0-2177 GCA_040217695.1 Vulcanimicrobiota bacterium
GAGGCCTGTCCGAATTGTTAAGAAATTTTTATAAATTTTTAACATCTTTGTAACATAATTTTCAAATTCATAGGGTATAATATTAATTGTAAAGGAATAATAAAATATAAAAATAAATAGAAATTAAATAAATAATGAAAGGAGAGTGAGAAAATCTCTCTGAAGTGGCAGAAGAGAGAAATCTGCTCGAAATTAAAAAAAATTTTATTAAGAGGTGAAAAAAATGAAAAAAATATTATTAACAGCGATGATGGTTATACTCGTATCATCACTTGCCCTGGCAGGAACAGGAAAAATAGATCTGAATATAGAAAAACAAGCAGATACTTTTATGTTGAGTAACGAAGCAGGAGGCTATCTCATTAACGAATTAATCGCAGCAGGTTACGGAAATTCCAGTCTTTATGATGTATTGGTACATCTTGCACCAACATCCGGCGGAGTCATTTCAGATGCATTTCTTGCCACACTCAGAGCATGTCCCGCAAGCAGCGATATATTTACTGCTTCTTTAAGTAATTTTGCCGATGTATCTAACAATCCGATTGGAATAGCCTCAGACGGAAGTCTTATAGTAGCTCCTATTTATGGAAGAGATTATTATCAAAAAACCGGTTATCTAACCAACACCGGCAATCAGATAGGAGTAGGGCGCGAATTATTTACCTATGCAACAAGCCCGCAGTATTATATTGATGCAGGTTCTAATACAAATTACAATGGACCAGTAAGCACTACAACATACTATAAAGCCTTTGCCATAGGCTGGTCAAGCCCGATAATCCTAGATCTGAACGGAGACGGCAAACTTGACGCATCAGGCGGACAGTGGATGCCTCATAGCGGTTTTGTAGAAGGTGCAAAGCTTGCATTTTTCGACATAAATTCAGATGGTTTCGAAGATATAGTGGAGTGGGTAAGTCCCAATGACGGTATCCTTCTTATGCCTGGCGAAACAGCAAATCTTGACGGAACAAGCCTTTTCGGAAATACTGACGGTTACAAAGACGGATATGAAAAGCTTGCCAGTTTCGATAAAAACAATGACGGCAAACTTACAGGTTCCGAACTTGCCGGTATGAACGTATGGATAGATGAAAATTCTGATGGTAAAGCAACTGCAAAAGAAATTAAGACCCTTGCAGCAATTAAGATTACCGAATTAGCAGTAACTCATACAACCTATGTATCTTCCTTTGTCCAGAACGGCCAGAGAAAATATTCGTGGGACTGGTGGCCGACAGCTATGAGCGTAGAAAAAGTAGCAGTACCTGCAACCAAATAGTTCAATATTACGCTTAAATTCAAAAGGGTAGTCATTTAAATGGCTACCCTTAATTTGTCTGAACCGGGATGTCTGAACCGGGATGCGCAGGAAAAGGATTAATCTGTGCGAACTACCATTATTTACTGACCTGAGCATTAGCATATAATAATTGTTTCCTCCCCCGTGACGCGTCACGAGAATTAATAGTGAAAGACTGTCTTCGTAGGTATAACATATTTTATAAATCTATTTGCAAGATGAAGGTACTGTATGGTATAATTTTTATAAAATTACTTTCAGGAGGTGTTTAATCCACGGCTTACAGGCCGGGAACGTTATTATGACTCATTTTAAAAGTGTAATTTCTCTTATGCTCCTTTCTCTCCTCTTTTTTTCATTTACTTCAGTTTCTTACGGTGCCATAAAAGTAGACAGGGCAGGCTTTCTGGATCATAAAGTCAATTTTCAAAAATTCAAGTTATGTCTTCTTTCAGATAAAGGAGATTTACTTGTAGGCATGGAGGAAATTGATGATTTAACACTGAGAAAAGCAGGAAATATGTACGCCGTACACATATTAAAACTGGACATGGAAAATAATAAACTCGGTTCCTGGAAAACTGCATATGCCGGCGTTGCAAGATTTAATCAGGTCGTATTATCAGACAAAGGGGATAAATTACTCATAATAGGAGACGGAGGCACAAAATTATTTGTTCTTGACACAGATTCAATGGAAATGAAATGTATCTTCAAACATGAAAAAGGCAAAGCCGGTTTCAGAAGCGAACCTATAGGCATGTATTACGAAGGATTCTTTTATGTAAAAGGTTATTTTTATGATGAAGAACAGTATTCACAGGGCGGATATATTGCAAAAGTAGATATTACAAAAACAGGAGCGGCAGCC
>JBEHWO010000754.1:0-2173 GCA_040217695.1 Vulcanimicrobiota bacterium
GCCTTCTTAACCAGCCCTCTTTGGGTAGGAAACTGTCAATATGGAGATAAAAAATTTTTTACTGAAAATTTTTTATACTATATTGACAGTTTCGGGTAGGTTAAGATTATGAAAGAAGGCAAAAAAGCCCCCGGTTAATAATAGAAAATCGTCTTAAAAGTCTGTATTTACGCCATTTTTAATACAAATTACTAGGGGCGGGTGGGGATCGGCTGCGAGTCGTTTTCATACAATCCGGTTAGTAATAACCGGGTAAAAATGAAGCAGTCAGGATAACTGACTGACAACTTTACACTTGAGAATGCAGGTGAAAATCCTGTTCAAAGGAGATGATGGTAACTTTGCCCTGATACTCCGGCAAGCGTCTTATGACTTTAACGTAAGAGGTTTGAAGCCCGGTAAAGTCGGCGAAAAGCAGACCTGTGAAGCGGTTAGTGAAGTAGACGGGGGGCTATAAAAATCCTATGGTTAGTATGTGTTGGAATGAACACTGACAAACACTCGAAATTACGGGTCGAAACCACCGTTAGATACGAATAAGCAGTTCTAACAGCCAATGTGCTAACTATTGAGGGTAATATTATCCGATCAATATTATCTTTATTTATCCGACAAAGGATATTTGTTCTGCCTCCATCCATCTAAAGGGGAAAAGAATAATAGTCGGCCTACAGAGTGAACCTAAGGGATTATATGTACAGCTAAAGTGTAAGGAACGATTGAGACAGGAAAGGTGTAGCCTGGTAAAGCAGGCAATGAGACCTCAACGGTAGGAAATGACCGTTTAATTCCTGAGTCAGCTGCCCATAGTAGTGATGAAGTTATCGAAAGATAATGGAGCGAAGGGGCATAGCCGTATTATAATCTATTGTTCAATTAATTGTTCGCAGGAAGCCGATGTGCAAACCTGATTATAATCTTGCACAGAAAGGAGATGGTTCTTTATGTGTAAGAAACAACAATTGCGAGTTCCAATGAATGAAGGAGAACTCAGACAACTACAGGATAATTTTTACAAGACTGCAAGAGAAGGATTTATGAAAGGTGAATTAGTGGGTTTTAAAGACTTAAAAGAGATAGCCTTTTGCGAAGCCAATATTATCACAGCAATACACAAACTAAAGGCAAATAGAGGTAGTAAAACTCCAGGAGTAGATAATGAAGTGATTAGAGTGAATATCCTTGAAGAAGAATACGAAGAAGTAATCAGAAAAGTTAAAGAAGTAGTCGAACACTATACCCCCCATCCTATAAAGAGAGTACATATACCCAAAATAGGCACTACAGCACTCAGACCTTTAGGAATTCCTTGTATAATTGATCGTATAGTTCAAGAATGTATCCGTAATGTAATAGAGCCAATCTTAGAAGCACAGTTCTTTGACCACAGTTATGGTTTCAGACCCCTGAGAAATGCGCACCAGGCATACGAAAGAGTATGTGACATAATACATCATACAGGTCATCACTGGGTAATAGAAGGAGATATTACAAAGTGTTTTGATACTGTAAATCACAATACCTTACTTGGAGCGTTATATCATATGGGAATACAGGACAGAAGAATTTTACAGATGATAAAAGCGATGTTACGAGCAGGAGTAATGAATGAAATTCACCAAAATGATATTGGCACGGCTCAGGGAGGAATAATATCCCCTCTGTTAGCAAATGTTTATCTCAATAAGTTAGATGACTTTATAACTCGTGAATGGGAAGAGAAGAAATTAAAGAAGGTTTCCAGATACTATAAGAGTGGTAAGAACAAAGGAAAGAAAAGCAGTGGAATAATATCAGCCCTCAGAAGAAGTGCTCCAAATATGAAACCAGCATATTTGGTACGTTACGCAGATGACTGGATTGTTGTTACCAGCACGTTAGAAAATGCCAAGAAACTCAAAAAGAGAATTTCTCTTTTCCTGAAAACTCATCTCAAGTTAGAACTTTCCGACAAGAAAACCAGAATCACGAATGTCAAGAAAAAGGCAATAAAATTTCTGGGTTTCCAGATAAGAGCCAGAGCAGGTAAAAGTAAAAGCGGTATTATAATGCAGGGAAAGCCAGATAAAGAAAGATTTGCCGGAAAAGTTCAGGAACTGAAGAAAAACATTCACGATTTTAAGAAATCAGGTAATATGGATAGTCTAATTCATAAAATAAATCTTTATAATTG
>JBEHWO010000755.1:0-2166 GCA_040217695.1 Vulcanimicrobiota bacterium
CCGTCGAATTAAATCTATAAAAACCTATAAATAGGAGTATCTACTTATAAGTTTTCTGGAACACGACGTTGTTAGCCAGAAGCTAACCTTATCCTTCTCAGTATTAATTAATTTTGTTAAATTAACTAATTCCCAGTCGCATTTTACTTTTATAGGATTACAAATTTTCCACCAGAAAGTCTTTAAATAATCCATATTTTTCTTTGTATGTATCTTAATATAATTTACTGCACCATTAAGATCACAATTCCAGATTTTGTCCAGTAATGTATCTTTAAAGAGTCCTCTCTTAGCACGATATCCATTTATATCATTAGCTAAAATCGGGTTCTCCTGTATTTTAGATACGTCATCAGACAGACAGGAACTTTTAGAACTATAAGCTTCATCAATATTATGAATTCTTATATTGTACTCCCCTGCTTTATAAGTTAAATAATCCAGTAACCTGATAACCGGGATCTGTATGAATTTCTGATTATTGGATGCACCAAGATTAACAGCACCATTATTCTTTAATTCCGATATATTTCTTGAAATTATTAAATCTGTTACATTATTGAAATATAAATACTCTAATATACGTTTGGACATTTTATGAAACTGGTCACGGAAAAATCTGTTTCTTTTTTCATAGAGAAAACTTCTGAATTTCTTCAGATAATCCAATTTTTTTACATGTTCTGAAATCTCTTTTTCTTTTAACTCATTCTTCAATAAATCTATTGAATGATTAATTTTCCCCATGAGTCTGTTAAAATCAGAATTATAAGTTTTAAATATTTCTCCTGAAATAATTAAGGATTTTGTTTTCTCATCATCTATAAAGATGGAGGCAAGATTGGTTATACCTGCATCCAGTGATGATAGTTTCTCCTCTGCAACTCTCTGTTTTTCCTGTCGTAAATATTTATAAGTAACATGAAGGTATATATCATTATTTGATAAACAGATTGTTAAAGAGTCTATGTTCTTTAAATCCTTTACAATCTCTATGACATGGTCGTGCTTTAAATAAATATAAAACATTTTATCAGACAGATTTATTCCCAGTAAATTTTCTTTCTTTAATGACCAGCTGTTTTGATCGAGGGGTATGGAATATTCAACCAGATTTGATAGCTTTTTAGGGCAGGGAGGTCTTGAGGTCTTATCTGTTTTTACTTTCTTAAAAAACCCTTTAAACTGTCCTTTTATTCTTCTTATTATCATTGACACGTTGTGAATTTTTAATTCTTCAGACAATATTATTAAATCTCTCATTAACTGATTATCTTTATATTTTTCTTTTATGTAATCTGCTTTTTCCTTATGTTTACCTCCTTCTGTTGAACGCAGTACAGCTCTCATAACTGAATAATTTGAAAGGTATTTAAAATCATTTCTATCTTTTTCTTCTTTAGAGAGATTATAGTTATTTTTTATCAGAATTAAGAGCATATTTTCAAAATGTCTGTATTTGTAAAAGTAATCTCTTATTTCTTCCTTATCTTCTTTATTTCTTATTTTTATTATCGTTGTTCTCTTCTCACTCATTTTTGCTCAGTCTCTCTATTATCTTTTTGTTTATGTGACTTCTTCTACCATTTATTTTACAGGAAAATACATGGATTATATTCAGTATATCTTCTACAAGTTCTTCTTCCTCTATTTTTTCCTCATCTTTATTGATTATTTCAAGTCCAGTATTATGTATTTTACAAAACTCTTCTATTAATTCATAGCCAAATCTTATCAGTCTGTCTTTATGTAATATATAAATAGTGTCAATCTGATTTGTTCCTATCAGTTTTATAAGTTCATTAAGACCGGCTTTATTATAATTTATTCCACTTCCTGTATCTGATATAATTTTAAATGGCTTTCCCTGTTTTGCAAGATACAGTTCTAATAATGTTATCTGTCTTTCTAAATCTTCTTTCTGATGTTTTGCCGATACTCTCCCATACCCTATATTTATTCTTTCTGACCGTTTTTGTCGTTGAAATATTTCATTTAGCTGGTCTTCACTGTACATTCTGTGATGGCCTTTTGTCTTATAAGCAGGGATTAATATGCCTTTTTTTTCCCAGTCTCTTAAAGTCTGAACACTTTTACCTATCTTTTTCGCAAATTCTCCAACTGAGTACATCATAAGATAATTTTACTACAGAATCAACTGAATTT
>JBEHWO010000756.1:0-2155 GCA_040217695.1 Vulcanimicrobiota bacterium
CACTTTTTTATTGATGCGATAGCATTTTTAGAAAAAGACCCGGCCAGAGTCCTCTGCTTACCACAGGAACATAATATTTGTATGCCTGCGATAGTACTGGATCTGCCACTCATATATCTCAATCTACAGTCATTCTGTATAGCACTGTCTTTATGAACCCATTCCATAAATGGAAAATCTTCAATATGCCCTCTGTCACAGATTACAATAAATCTGACCGGTATAAGATGGAGCCGTTTCTTTACAGGCGTATCTCTGCATGATCTTCCACGAGGATAGTCAGGACCGTTACACTTCTGTTTTTCCCCATAAATTGAAAGCTTTTCCATACTTCCACATCGCGGGCAGTAATGCCACTGTGGAAACCTGATACATGGAATTTTTGTTCCTGGATAATGTGATTCATTATTTAGATTATAATCAGGAGGCAATCGGAAATGATCAACATCAAGCCTTTTCTGTAGTCTTTCTTCCTGTATTTTAATTACGTCTGGCCATGGCTCCACTACTTTTTCCCATGCGTCCAAACCACACACCATAAGAGATTCATCCCCGGGAAAATTTATTATTGCCCCCGGCCCCCATGGGCTGATCAATTGACTTCTTCTTACTGGTTTCTTCAGAAACACAACACATACACCTCTTATTCTGATTATTCTTCTCTAATTATATATTTTTTGATAATATCTGCCTCACATGTGGCATCAACATTTCTCATAGATGTGGGAGTCGGCCAGGCCCTGTCACCCCAAGCTGGATGAGGCACTGAACCTGCCGGATACATAAGTCTCGGGTTGTCTGTCTGCATGTCAAAGTAGCCATACTCCGGCGGAAAATAACCCTTCCAGTCATCAAATTTTTCCTTGATAAGTTTGATTGCATCCTGTACTCTATCAGGATCAATACTTTTTACTTTGTCAATTATAATTTTTTCCACTTCTTCACATAGCTCTAAATCTGGAAAAGGCTGTGGTCTTTCCCTGTTTGCCGGGTCTCCAATATACCTTATAAGACCGACCATAATTGCATGAAGAGCCCTTTCCTGAACCGGCACAGAAAAAGGAGTAACACTTGTGGGTTCAACCTGACTGTATATTTTTGAATGATAGGTTCTGAAGTGTTCATAATGAGATCTATCTCGAGGTTTACTTGTACTGTAAAGAACAACAACAAGACCGGGGCCTTTTTCAGAACGCCCTATACGGCCGGTGACCTGAATATATTCAGAAGTTGTTTTCGGCTGCCCGGTAACCACCATAAGGCCAAGCCTTGGGACATCAACTCCTACCGATATCATATTTGTAGCAAGACATATATCAACCGGATAATTCTTTTCTTCCGGAGGGTAAGCTACTTCAATTGCTTCCAGTACACCGGTTATTTCATCGTTTGCTATTCTGCTTGTAAGTTCTTTAGCATTGTTTATAAATCTCCTGTTATCAATATCTCCTGTTTTTTTTTATACCCTTTCTCAGCCACAAAACATTCATATATTCACTTATGTCTGCTCTAATTAAAGTGGCAGCCTGACCGAGTTCTCTGAGAGAATTAAAATACCAGATTAATGTCCAGTAGGGATTTCTTTCTTTTTCACTTATAACAGAAGCAGATTTAGCACCCTGAAGAAGAGACGATAAAATTCTCACCTGTGATGTCTGACCGGAAGGATAGCCCGGAGCGTAGATACCAGTGTACATCCTTCCAGATGATTTTTTATCTTCATAAGCAAAAAATGAATCTCCAGCATCAATACACTGTGGGGGAAATATAAATATATTCTCTTTTCCACAGTTATAAAGGCAATGGCACTGTTCTCCTGCACGGCTTATAGTTGCAGTCGAAGTAATAATTTTCGGACCATAAATTTTACCATTTAATTTATTTTTACAGAGTTCCTGAATAAGGACTTCATAATGCCCGACCATAGAACCGAGAGGGCCTGAAATAAGATGAAGTTCATCCTGAATAATAAGAGATGGTGGTGAAACTCGTCTATCATTATCTCTGAACCCGAAAAGACTTCTCCCACCTGTATTCCAGGGTAACATAGCGAATTTATCCACTGTTCCAATAAGAAGAGAAGGAGGTTCAAGGTAAATTTCCTCATCAACAATCTGGAGAGGAAGATACCTTTTGCCGGAATAAAAACATTCTT
>JBEHWO010000757.1:0-2145 GCA_040217695.1 Vulcanimicrobiota bacterium
GATCGGGATTTAATATCAATCTGATAATTCTGCCTGAATGTTTTTTGCCAGCTATTACAGAAACCAGTTCCGAACATATAGTGTCTTTCTGTTTTTCAAATTCTTCTTTTTCCATGGCTCTGGTTTTATCAAGTATTTCACTGACCTTACTTATTTTGGCCTCTATTTCACTCCAGGAACTGTTGCCTCTGGTCATTCTCTCTGAAACCTTTGCAAGTAATTCGTCTTTCTTTTCTTTATATTCATTATCAGGAACATTCCTTGCTGTTTCCAGTATTTCCTGGAGTTTTTTCATTTTCTTTCCCTGTTCTCTGCCTTTTTCCATGTTTTCAGGTTTATTTTTTTCTTCTTCTTTAAAAATAGCAGCAGGGCGATAGTTATTTATAATATTTTTCTGTTCCTCCGATAATATATTATTTACCTTCCCGGAAAGTGCCTCTGAAATTTCTTTATATGGCTCATTTATGGATTTCATTTCTTTTTTGAGCTCTCTTAATTTTGAAAAATTTTCCTCTGAAGGTACTGCATTTTTAGCCAGTTCGTCGTTTATAGTTTTCAGTCCGTCACATATCTGTGTTTCTATAGAAATTTTTTTACTGTCTCTTTCTTCTTTTATCGCTTTAGCCTCTTTTATTAAAGGGATAAGTTCTTTTACCTGTTCTCCGGTTAATTTCAGATCATTTACCAGGTAGAGAGATTCCATTAACATTATCTGCTGTTTCATTTCGTTACGGTCTATTTCCTTTTCCTGGGCCATTATTTTTCCGTTGTAAGACATGGTAAAACAGATACTAGCAAGAAAGAATGTAAATACTGTCAATCCGATAATAATTTTAGATTTTTTCATAAAAATCTGCCTCCTTATATTTATCTTGAATATTTATATGTTTATTTTAAGCCCTCTTTAATATAATAACAAGTTTTTTATTATAAGAGGTATAAATTTTGTAATAACATGTATTTATTATAAAAAAACAACAGGGATAACTTAAAAATCATCCCTGTTATTTTTATCAGGTTTTTGGTTCCTGGTTCCGGGTTTTATCTTACTAACCCGGCCCCTGACACCTGAAAATTGAATAGATTACTTTTTTACAATTTTTAAAATCTGCAAAAGTATAGTATAATTTATGTTAATTTATTTAAGCCATACCTTTTAAAGCGTTTGCCTGGGGGATTGTTGCGCCGGCTCCACCGGCGGCACCGGCTCCTCAACCGGCTCCCTTTGCATCAGGTGAAAGGGTTACTTTATTTTGCATATTCTGCTGCTGTTTCTGTGCGTCCATAGCCTGTCTCATTTCGACAGCTTTGTCAATTACTTCCTGGTCATTTTTATCTGCTATATCCTGTGCTTCTTTGTTTTCTCCGCCTTCTTCGGGAGTGTTTTTTGCACCTTTTAACTGTTGAGCCTGTTGAAGTGTTCCTGAATCGTGGGATTCTGCGAGTTCTTTTGCCTTTTTTTCTATCTCTTGATTTTTGTCGTTGCCACCTTTTTGTTCATTTACTTTACCTGCTCCTCCGGCTGCACCAGCCGCTCCTGTTTTAGGTCTTCAACCGCCGCCTCCGATTCCTTTTATTCCTGACATGTTTATTCCCCCTTTTTAATTTTAGTAACTGTAATTCTGTTGTTACTTACATAAAGTATCACGTCATTTTGAAAAAGGTAAAGACTTTTCCATGATTATTTTTTGAAATTTCCTTATCTTTAATATCCGTCGGGTAGTGTAAAAAAGATAGTGTTTTTTTATGACAGGTAGATTCACTTTTACTGGAAATTGCACTTAATTTTGTAAATCTATTAATTAGTGAATAGTGAGTAGTGAATAGTGAAAAGCAAGTAAAATCTATTTTTTTCACTTTTCACTCTGAATATTCTGTGATAAATTTCTTTTTCCATTGTATATAAAATCACCTGTCATTTTTAAACACAATCTATGGAAATCATATCCTTCGAATTTACTTGCTTCCCGGCGGGATTTCTGTTATAATTTTAACTGGATCAGTGTAAATATTTTGTTACCAGATAAATTTTTTCGCTGCTGGTTATATAAGGGAGAGTGTTGATGAAAAATGGATAAAGTAAACCAATTTTTCCTTCAGAATGCCATGAAGGGAAATGTAATTTCAACCACTATTTCTGCTAAA
>JBEHWO010000758.1:0-2125 GCA_040217695.1 Vulcanimicrobiota bacterium
AAATAAAATATAATGCAAAGTGGCATGATGTAAGCTCTAACAAATATGCCTGTTCCAGTTTAGATTTTTTTCGGAGGAGCACCAGGCAGGCAAAGCCAGGAGATTTATAATATTAAAATTGATAGCGAACTGGTATTACGCGTCACGAGAGCATATATTTATTATTTATGCTCACCTCAGTAATAATATATATGATTTTTTTAAATTATTTTTTTTTTTGAAACTTTTACCGCTTTTCTCCGGTTTTATTATACAGAATATTACAATATTTTATAAATAATAAAGGAGTGTCATGAATGACAATAAATACATCATATAATACAGTTAATACAAAGATGTCTGCAAATACTGCAAAAGCAAAGGATAGTGGAGCTTCCGATAAAGTAGTTCTCGGTGGAGAGACAACTGATAATACCATTGCTATGGCAAATCAGCTTAAAAATATGAAATCCGGTTCTACTGCATCAGCTATTTTGTCACATAAAATGGAACCTGCAGGGGTTGCAGCGGTTGGAGGAGTCGTCGGAATGGTTGGAACTGCCTTCGCAGAAAATATTCTGGGTGGATTTGGCATGCTCGGGAATATAGGTTTTACACTTTTTGGCGGAGCAGTGGGAGCGCTGGCAGGGCTGTTAATAGCAGAAAACGGGTAGAGATTATCCTATATAAGAAGAGTAATCTTCCATTGTATTTAAATTTTTATACCATGTTTCATTATCCATTTTCACATATCTGGTTTTACATTCTGTAAAAATCGGCGAAATCTTTCTGGATTTTTTTTGAAGTTCTTCTTCTATGATCGGTATGATATTTTTTGTGTAAACTGCGAGAAGTGCTTCATGTCGTCCGTCTTTATATTTCGGTACAACTATATCAAAGGTTTCTCCTTCATATAAAAGTTTTTTTATGAAATTAATATTCATATCAGGCGTATCACAGGCAGTAACAAAATTTATCCTGTTTTTTGATGCCCTGATGCATGACAGGATAGCCACAAGAGGCCCTTCTCCCTGTCTTTCGTCTGTGATTACTCTATAATTTAAAAATTCATATTTACCTTTCTCAGAAGCACTTATGATTATTTCAGAAAATAAATCTTTTATTTGATTTATTATGGTTTCAATCAGAGTCGTTCCTCCGATGGGAAGTAAAGCTTTATCTGTTCCCATTCTGTTGCTTTTTCCCCCTGCCAGCACTATGGCGGTACAGGGTTCTCTATTGATAATTTGTTCACTCATAATCTTAATAATTTCTTATATAAATGTTAAAAACCTGCAGAGATTTAAATTATAGTTACTTTTTAGTGGTCGTGACGCGTAACGCGTAACGCGTGACGGGTTTAATCCCTGCGCATTACGCATTACGCATTACGAGGTTATTATGTATGGATAGTTATGAAATTGACATTTACTTACTTCCTGCGAGACGAAATATAGAACTGAGATCGTAAAAAATTGACTTTAGCGGATAAATATTGCATAATAATAAGGTTTAAACAATACATCACAGATAATCCTCGCGTCACGCGTAACGCGTAACGCGTCACGACTATACGGAGGTTTCTATGACAGATATAATAAATCATTATGATGAGAGATTACAGGAATTACGTTCTAAATTACCGCCTTCTGCCTATGATCTGGGAGTGAATTACTGCACTAACTGCACTTTTTGCTGCTGGGGCAGTCCATGTAAACTGGTTGAAAAAGATATATTTATAATTGCAGAACATTTAAAGATTGATCCCTATGAGTTTTTCAGAAAATATCTTACAGTTTATATTGTAAATAACAAATATTATGTAGTTACGCCTATAAGACATCAACAGAGACAATATGCAGGAAAAGTAATACCTGTGAAATGTTTTTTTGATATGGACAGTACCTGTATATTTTTAGATGAAAAGACAAGAAAATGCACCATTCATGATATAAAACCTTCAGGCGGCAAAAATGGAGGCTGCTGGAAAGATCCCCCTCCGGCAATTGAACAGTATTACTGGAAGAGAAAAGATTTGAAAAAATTTATGGAAAAAAAATAAATATTTCAGTAACGTGACTATAATTCTGCAATAAAGCCTTTTCCCCGTTGCCCGTCACGCGTTACGCGTCACGAGAGCATATAT
>JBEHWO010000759.1:0-2124 GCA_040217695.1 Vulcanimicrobiota bacterium
AATCGATTCCTGCAAATGGCATTTATACGGCAAAAAATATGAGTGATTTCTTTGATCGATGTTCTGGTGGTAATGGTAGCGGAACACTTGGTAGTTTTAAAATGATTGGAGATGTAGTTTATGTTACAACATTACAAAATCAAATGTATTATAAGACTGATACCGAGGTATTTACAGAAGTATTACAAACTCTTGATGATCCTAATGGTAATTATAATATAAATTTTAAATTATATGATAACTGGGAATTTATGAAAGACAATATTAAATATAACCACTTATATAAACCTGGCATTGGTGATGGAAAAGCTGATCATATTTTTATAATAAACCGGCTTGGCTCACGTCCAGAAGGTCTATGGGGTGAAAAAACTTTAGATATGGTAAACTTTACATCAAATGATGGTGTAGTCGTGAGTAGGTATTGTGGTTCACGAATATTTAAGTTTAGGGATATGGATACTCCCCGAGCTGTAGGTACACCCGCTCATGAATATGGTCATTATTTGTTTGGCGGTAGTCAAATAACAGGACATTTTGATGGTAATAATTATCAGCCTTGGCAAACTGGCAATCAAGGGCGTATTAATCAATTTGCACTTATGTGTGCTGTAAATGCAGGCTGGATGAGTGCGTATGAAAGATATCGTTTAGGATGGTTAACTCCGTATGTTGTCAATTCAAATATTGCATCAAAAGTTTTAAAAGATACTCATATCAACAATGAGGCGATTTTAATTCCATTGCGTGAACCTTATAAAGACTCTTGGAAAGAATTCTATCTTATAGAAAACTATCATACTCAACTTGATTATCCAAATGCAAATCCTTTTTTAAAAGATCAAGTATTTGGAGACCCGATTACTCACGGATTGCTTGTGTTCCACATTGAAGATCAAAATTATACTTTACCTTGTGCTACTAAAATTAATATTTTATGTGCAGATGGTAAATGGACTTGGAAACTTTTAACAGGTGCATCTACGCCTTATGATAGATCGGATGATCTTTTTGGAAAAGATCAACCTACTCGTTATGGTAATTTTGATGAAAGGAACTATATTACAATATCTGTACCACCAGTAACATACAATGATTATGTTTGTCTTGATTATCATCCAGCATACCCAGGCTCAAGATATCACAGAAATGATTTTTTAGGAGATTTTGATGATTTCTTTAGAGAAGGATATAATGATGTATTAACAAAATATAGTAATCCAGGTACATATTTAATTGGGGGTACAGCTAAAGATGTTGGATTTGAAATAAAAGGATATAATTCAACAACAAAAGAATATACTTTAAGTTTACAAATAACCGCTTCTGGTGTCACATCATTGAAACCATCAAAGCCACAGAATTTAAAAGCTTCTCTCTTAGATCCATGGACAGCATTACTTACCTGGGAACCTAACATAGAGCCTGATGTAAAAACTAATGGTAAATATAAAATTTATAGAGGTGAATCTTCTGGTGGTGAGCCCTATAGCTGGCAACAAATTGCCCTTATTAATGCATATAAATTCGGGCAGCCAGTAACTTCTTTTATTGATGATCAAATCGGTCCAAGTGTCTTCAGAAAAGTTTATTATAAAATCTCGGCAGTTGATAATACACAGTTAGAATCTGTATGTTCAGATTATGATTGGGTAAGTGGAAAAATTCCAAAGGAAGTTTCTGAGAATGAAGCAAAGAAAATTGAATATACATTAGCAGCTAATTATCCAAACCCATTTAATCCAAGCACAAATATAAATTATGCTATTAAAGAAGCCGGATTAGTTAAACTGAAGGTTTATGATATACTCGGGGCTGAAGTAACAGAATTAGTTAATGAAATTCAAGAAGCAGGTTATCATTCAGTTGAATTTAATTCTGGCAATTTACCAAGCGGAGTATATATTTATACTATGCAGGTAAACGGATTTACATCATCTAAAAAAATGTTGCTGATGAAATAATATGGTTGTTTTCTCTTTAAACCTTCGAGGTTTTTAATAACCTCGAAGGTTTTTTCTTAAGAATTAATAAAATATATTTATAACAATAGCACGCTGATTAGCTTAAAGCTCTGCAGTTTTGCGTGAAAAAAATATTATTTTCAATTATAAAAAATTCTGA
>JBEHWO010000760.1:0-2106 GCA_040217695.1 Vulcanimicrobiota bacterium
CTTTAACGTAAGAGGTTTGAAGCCCGGTAAAGTCGGCGAAAAGCAGACCTGTGAAGCGGTTAGCGAAGTAGTCGGGGGGCTATAAAAATCCTATGGTTAGTATGTGTTGGAATGAACACTGACAAACACTCGAATTTACGGGTCGTAACCGCCGTTAGATACTAAAAGAAGTTCTAACAGCCAATGTGCTCGCTATCGAGGGTAATATTATCCCTCGGATATTATCTTCATTTATCCAATAACGGATATTTGTTCTGACCCCATCCATCTAAAGGGGAAAAGAATGATAGACGGCCTACAGAGTGAACCTAAGGGATTATATGTAAAGCTAAAGTGTAAGGAACGATTGAGACAGGAAAGGAGTAGCCTGGTAAAGCAGGCGATGAGACCTCAACGGTAGGAAATGACCGTTTAATTCCTGGGTCAGCTGCCCATAGTAGCGATGAAGTTATCGAAAGATAATGGAGCGAAGGGGCATAGCCGGGTTATAACGTATGTTTAATTAATTGTTCGCAGGATGCCGATGTGCAAACCTGATTACAATCTTGCACAGAAAGGAGATGGTTCTTTATGTGTAAGAAACAACAATTGCGAGTTCCGATGGATGAAGAAGAACTCAGACAACTACAGGATGATTTTTATAAAATTGCAAGAGAAGGTTTTATGAAAAATGAGTTAGTAAACTTTAAAAACTTAAAAGAGGTAGCCTTTTGTGACACCAATATCATCACAGCTATACATAAACTCAAAGCCAATAGAGGCAGTAGAACTCCGGGAGTAGACGATGAAGTAATGAGAGATGATATACTTGAACAGGATTATGATGAAGTAATTACAAGAATTAAAGAAGCAGTTGAGCACTACATACCACATTTTATAAAGAGAGTATATATACCAAAAACAGGCACTACAGAACTCAGACCTTTAGGAATTCCTTGTACCATTGACCGTATAGTTCAAGAATGTATCCGTAATATAATAGAGCCAATCTTAGAAGCACAGTTCTTTGACCACAGCTATGGCTTTAGACCACTGAGAAATGCACACCAGGCATATGAAAGAGTATGTAATGTAATACATTCTACAGGTTACAACTGGGTTATAGAAGGAGATGTTACACAATTCTTTGATACAGTTAATCATAATATTCTACTTGGAGCACTATATCATATGGGAATACAGGACAGAAGAATTTTACAGATGATAAAAGTGATGTTAAAAGCAGAAGTAATGAATGAAATCCTTTTCAATGATATTGGTACACCGCAGGGAGGTATCATTTCTCCCCTGTTAGCAAATGTTTATCTTAATAAGTTTGACAATTTTATTATTCGTGAATGGGAAGAGAAGAAACTTAAGAATGTTTCCAGGTGCTGTAAAACTGGAAAATCTAAAGGAAAGAAAACTGGCAGTATACAGAAAACTCTCAAAAAGAAAGCACCAAATATGAAACCAGCATATTTAGTACGTTATGCTGATGACTGGTGCATTATTACAAATACGTTAGAAAATGCCAGGAAACTTAAACGCAGAATTTGTATCTTTCTAAAAACTCATCTTAAGTTAGAATTATCCGACAGTAAAACCAGGATTACAAACGTTAAGAAGAAGGCTATAAAATTTCTGGGTTTCCAGATAAAAGCAAGAGCAGGTAAAAGCAGAAGCGGTATTATATTACAGGGAAAACCAGATAAGGATAAATTTGCCGGAAAAGTTCGAGAACTCAAGAAGAGTATTCACGAGTTTAAAATGTCAGGAAATATAAGTGAGCTGATTCATAAAATAAACCTTTATAATTGCAAGGTTCGAGGAATATTGAACTATTACAAAATAGCAAGTCATATTAATCATACAGTTGGAAAGGTAAACTTTAGTTTAAGTCGATTAATTTTCAAAGTCCTATGTAGAAATAAATCAACAAAAGTAAAGTGGATACCAGCTAAAGACACTCGAAATCTACCAGAAATCCATAAAGAACATAGTCAGGTTATAGCAGCTATAAGGTATAAGGACTTTTGGATAGGAGTAACAAGCTTGAATTTTGTGAGATGGGAAGCTGGAAAACTTAAAAATCCAAAGGAAATCATATATTCTCCTGAAGGTAGA
>JBEHWO010000761.1:0-2105 GCA_040217695.1 Vulcanimicrobiota bacterium
ATTTTGTATAAATTGTAAATATTGCCTTTATGAATTTTTATTAAAATCAGCAAAAACGAATTAGAAAAACATAATTTTAGTTGAATTAAATTAATTTTGAAAATTTAGAACTAAAAAGTTCTAAAAAGTTCCAAACCAGTAATGGCTAGTTCCAAAATGGAACTGGCTGGTTCCAAACCAGTAATGGCTGGTTCTAACGACACATAAAAAAGCCTTACAGCATAAGGAATTGTGAACCTCTTATTTAAGACATATATTTAAGACATATATTTAAGACAACAAAGATCTCCCTACCCCCATTTTTTTGTTGTTTTTTTAAGAAAAGAATAATAAAAAAACTAACTTAATCTTCTAATCAAAAATTTAAGATAAAAACTTATTTCTTTTATTTCACTTTTTAGCTTATTAATAGGGGATTGGGAGGGTAATTTTACTATGGCCGGCGAGACCGCCGGGGCGCCGGGGCTGAGCTTTGAATTTAATATTTTATTAATCTCCGTTTTAGCTTTGCTCTATGTTAGTCAGGAAATACAGATAGTTTAAAAGGTTTATTGTTTTTTCATTATAAAGTGGGAAATTTTCTTCTTCTGCTTCTGTTTCAATAGAAATATATGTTATATCTCTTTCCATATAATTTATCCTCCATATTTACCAGAATTTGTACCATGGTCTTTTTGCCTGTTCCAGTTCTTTTTTCCAGGCTTCGGCAATCTGCTTTTTTTCATCTTCTAATTTCTTAAGTTCTTGTTGATGAATCTCCTCTATATCTTTAATTGCTCGTTCTTTCTCTTTTACAGTTGCTTCATGTTCTTTTAATATTGACTGAATTTTATCTTTTTCTGTTGCCAGTTCTTTTATATTATTGGCATTATCAAGCAAGACCTGATTTAAGCCTTCTGCTTTTCGCTCCTGCTCCTCTTTCTCTTTCTGGATGGTCTCAGCCCTGGATAACAGATCTTCTTTTTCTTTCTCCAGAATCTCCACCTGTGCTTTATAATTGTCCTTCTCCTGTCGAAAGTCTGGCAGGGCTTTTACCTGTTCCCTTAATAATTCGTTTTCCTGTCTAAGAGTTTCTTTTTCTGCCTGAAGATGTTTCACTTCATTTTCAAGAATTCCCAGCCGGTAAATAGCCTGTTCTTCAATAGGTTTCATCAAAGATGTGGAAAGATATGAAAAGCTCTTTACAATAGCTTCCTGTAAGGTTTCTTCTGTAAGATGAAATTCACTGCTTTTCATATGAATTTCATCATGAATTTCATTGCTTTTCATGTCCTCTATTTTTTTACCAAGAAAAGCTTCTAAATCCTCTTTCTTTACATGAAAAGCATGATGAATTCCATCCTCTTTTACTACAAAAGAAGGTAACTTCCCTGATTTAATTAATCTGTAAATAGTGGTATGGGATTTCCCTGTAATAGAGGATATTTCTTTAATATTATATTCGTTTTCCATTATTTATCCTTTCATGAATTTCATATGGTTTTCATATGGTTTTCATATGAATTTCATATGAATTTCATATGGTTTTCATAAATAAAAAATAGCCGAATTGCCTCATAACAAAACATCTTCGACTATTCTTTTTTGTTATATTCCATAGATGAAAGTAATTTTCCTGCTAACTGATATCCATAGTAAGGATTCCTAGCGCAGAAGTTTTACCTATTGCCCTGGCTTATGTAAAAGTCAGCGTAAAATTCGCCTTCGCTGGATTTCATTTTTCTGTCTGTTTTTGCAGGTTTTTTTCTGCAGCTGGTTGAATAAAAACGTAATTGCATATTTTTAAAAGGGAGGTTATTGTTATGACTATAGGAGATCCAGACTGGATCATAAAACTGGGCCCCATTACCAGGACCAATCATGCCGGCACAAAGAAACAGGCTGAAGATGGTGCAGCTCTGCAGGTTAAAGAAGATGTGAAGGTGATTATGGATACTGCAAGACCTCTTATACCTCTTCTTTCTAAAGGTGTTATTGTGGCTGGCGGTGCTGAACCTGTTGTTAAAGAGGAAGTTCCTGTTCCTGAAGCAGTAAGCTATCAACTCCCGGATGGCAAATGGTTTTCTATTGCTACTTCAAAGGTGTTCGGCGTTAAGCTGATTGAA
>JBEHWO010000762.1:0-2088 GCA_040217695.1 Vulcanimicrobiota bacterium
TTTCTATCATTTTTCTGGCAAGTCCGCTTATTGTTTGAATGGCTATGACCGCTCCTCCTGCCAGGTCAGGTTTTTTTATGACCCGGTAAGGCGTTGCCAGAGTATTCTGAGGTACAACTATTAGGATGGAATCCCCTCTTACTCCTTCTGAAAGTAAACGGATGATACGATTGACTGCAACTGTAGTTTTCCCGGAACCGGCAGGCCCTTCAAGGAAAATTTTACTGTTTACAGGATGATTGATTATATTCTGCTGTTCCGAAGAAAGTTTAATCAGTTTCATATCACGACTCACTCCAATCAAATCTATCTTTAAAAAATTCGATTTACATTTAATAATATCCTTCTCATGCGGGGAATGGAAAATGAAAAATTGTATCTTGTTAAATTAGCATATTTTGTATATAATAATAAACATCAGATTATAATATAAGGAGAGATGTTTATGAAAAACAGATTTATCTGTATTCTATGTATTCTGTTTCTTGTAACAGCAGGAGTTACTCAAATAGCACTTGGAGATTACATTAATATTGATAACGGTAATATTGTAATTAAAGGTGACGCAGGAACTACCACCATAGATCCCGGCGGTAATATAAATACAAGCGGCCAGAGCGGATCTACATATATAGATAAAAACGGACAGGTTATAGTCAATGGTACCGAGGGTTCAACTTATGTAGATAAAAACGGGCAGGTTATAGTCAACGGTACCGAAGGTTCAACTTATGTAGATAAAAATGGCCGGATTACAGTCGATAGTAAAAGCGGTGGCAATACCTATGTTGATGCTGACGGAAACGTCAGGATGAATAACGGCCAGTATTATGTGGATAGTAAGGGGAATGTTACGGGCACTGACGGAAATCAGCAAAACTATTACGTAGATAATAAAGGAAATGTCATATATACAAACGACGGGCAATATCGTGTAAATAACAATGTTATATATACAAACCCTGATAGAAAATACTATGTAGATAAAAGTGGCAGTGTTACAATTAAAGAAAAAAGCGGAAATTACAGTTCTTCCCCCGGTTCTCCGTATGTAGACAGTAAAGGTGCCTATTATATAAATGATATAATTTACAGCAACTGCGACGAATTCCCTGCAAGTGATTATATTGCTTACGGAAATCAGAGACAGGGGAAAAGCGGATGGGAATTTATATGTCAGGGATATACATTTAATAAACCTGTAGTTATTTCCGGCATAGTTATTTCCAGTATTATTTTTCGCGGTGACAGCTCGGGAGAAATAGGAATAAAAGTGTTCAATGATAAATATAAAATGGTCTTTCAGGAAAAGAATTATACAAAAGCTGCAGGAAAAAAACTGCCTGCCGGAACATATTACTTTTATCCTTTAATAAATTCAAAGAATACAAAAGACTGTACCTTAAGACTGTTTCTGAATAAGAAAAACTAATTTTATTCAAGAAAATTCTCTGGTAGACAGCGACAATAATTAAGCCGCATGTCATTGCGAGGAGCGATAGCGACGAAGCAATCCCTTCGGATTAACTTTTACCGGTGAGGTGGCTTCGATTCGCTCGTAATGACTGAGTTTACCCATCATAATCATCGTGGTTAACTACTGGTATAAAATAAAAGATTCAGTTATATCTGAATCTTTTATTTTATATATAATTTTTCTTGAAGGGATATATTATAAATCAGAGAAATTAGTCACACTTTCCAGAATTAATCTGTAGTCTATAGATAATCCTCGCGTCACGCATCACGCGTCACGCGTCACGATAATAAAAGGAGAATTATCATTGCAGAATTTGTTTTTTAAACTTGAAGAAGGATCTAAAAAACTCGGTAAACACAATCATAAGTATATTTATACCATGTTGAAATATAAAGATGAACTCATGGAAGCTCTTGAGAGGAATGACAGTCTGGATAAGGTTCATCTATGGAATATCCGGGATTTTTCCGATGAAATGGATACCATCATAGCAGTAGGAAGAACTCTGGAAGAAAAATTGAATTTTTTGGCCTGTTATTATGCCATACAGTTTCTGAATAAGAAAAACTAATTTTATTCAAGAAAATTCTCTGGTAGACAGCGACAAT
>JBEHWO010000763.1:0-2080 GCA_040217695.1 Vulcanimicrobiota bacterium
ATATTCCTTGCCAGGTTGATCGTTGTCCGGTAATATGATTACTTTTTTTGCACCTTTATAGTAATCTTTAAATTTTTCCTGCCAGGACTTTGCACTGCCGGAAGTTACTGCAGTTAATTCCAGTTTTGAGAGTGTATCAACGTCTTTTTCTCCTTCAACGTCAAATATATACTCCTCCCCTGTTTTGATTGCCTGGAGTAACTCGGGAAGTTTATAAAGCTGTGGTCTTTTACCGTTCAGGTTTTTTATCCATCGGTCACAGCCGGCATAATGATAGTAACAGCCTTTTACTTCTTCTCCTGTGTTTTTGTCTCTGTATCGGATTTTCAAAATTTCATACTCATTTTTATCATTATTATAAAAATAATGAGATGTAGAGTTTTTTATTATCCAATCCAGGGAACAGGTCTTTTTGTCTCCTCCTGATGTAGAGTTTGAAGAAGAAGTTTCTCTGTTCCAATTTTTTTTGAATAAATCTTTTTCTTCAAGTTCTACTGATTTTAAAATTTCAGGTGTCGCAGATTCACCGCAGACATGGCAGAAGAGTAATATTCTATCCTCCTTTTCTGTTATAGTTAGAGACTGACTTTTGTCTCCATGTTTGTGGCTCGGCAGTGGGCAGGAACATTGATAACTACCGTTACTTAGCCTTTTTTGATTAGTGAATTTGTTGAGTAGTTCATCAAAATTCATAACCATTTACTTTCTCCTTTCTTTATTTTAATTTTTTATAGAGTTTTTTTATCAATTCATAGATAAAACTTTCATTTTTTTCATAAAGGACTTGAAGGATTTTGTTATATTTTATATAATTATTAAAGTATTAGGTAATAAATTACCTCCTACGTTTGAAGTAAGGAGGTGAGAGCAATCAACAAAATTGATTGTTTCAAACTTAATCAAACGAACCTATAAAGCCGAGCTGTACACTCGGTTTTTACTTTTTATCCAATCGTTTGTTTTTTACCCTGTGTTCCTTACTTCATAATAAGAACACCTCTAAATTAATTCTATTTTTAGGTTTTATAATCCTCTTTATATTGAATTCTTTTTAAAATACTTTACCAGAATTTCCACCAGGGCTTTTTTGCATCTTCCAGTTCTTTCCTCCATGCCTCTGCTATTTGCTTTTCTCTTTCTTCTGCCTGAATCTTTGCCTGCTCTAGCTTCTGCTTGTAAAGTTCCTCTATATTTTTTATCTTTTGCTCCTTTTCCTCCAGTTCCTGAATCTGTTTTTGTTGTTCTGTTATGTGCCGGGTATTTTGTTTTTCTTTTTCCTTCTCGATGGTTTCAATCTTGGATAGTATATTTTCTTTTTCTTTTTCTAATATGAGGATCATATTGTCTTTATTTTCCAATTCCGCCGGTAATGGCAAAGCTTTTATTTGTTCTCTTAAAAGATCATTTTCCTGTAATACCGTTTCAAGTCTCTGTTTTAAAAACTGGTTCTCTTGGGTTAATTTACCAGCTACGAATATAGACTGTTCCTCTAAGGGTTTCATTAACTGAGATTGTTTACTTTCAAAGAATTCCTCTAATACCTTCCTCATATTGTCATTGATTATCATCTGATTATCATTTGACATTGAATTGATTGTCACTTGATTATCATGATTATCATTTGACATTGAATTGATTATCACCTGATTATTACTTATCTTAAAAACCCTTATTAATTGGTCTTTTTCAATGATTATCATTTCTTTGTCATCTATAATCGCTTTTTTATGAGGAAGTTTTCCTGATCTAATATAACGGTATAAAGTACTTATACTCTTCCCTGAATAATTTACAGCTTCTTGTATGGTTAGATTGCTGTTATTTAACATATATTATCACCTGATTATCACGTGATTATCAGTTGATTATTGTCTGATAATCGCTTAATTACAACTGATTATCACAAATATAAAACAGGTGAATTGCCTTGATAATAAAACATCTTCACCTGTTCTGTTTCTATATTCCACAGATTAATAAAGTTTCCTGCTTTTGCCGGTTTAGAAGGATTTTTTAAAAAACAGGTGGAATAGGTCTTTAGCTTAATATAAAGGGAGGTAACTGTTATGACCATAGGAGA
>JBEHWO010000764.1:0-2079 GCA_040217695.1 Vulcanimicrobiota bacterium
GACTATTGGGATTATTTGGATCTTCTTTTAAGCTCTTTAATTTCTCTGCAAGATCACCATATACTCTATCTTGATAGACTCCTGGAGTAGCAGTATCTACGTAGCCATATTGTTCTTCTTCCCATACATTAGTAGCAAGGATTAATATTTTGTTTGAATTAATTGTAGTAGCTTTATAATTGGGATTTATATAGTCAAATTTTTCATTATTATTATTTTGTTTTAACATATTTTGAGAGGTTACTGAATTTGGTTCTAATAACTCTGGATCCTCTCTTACTCTTAATGATACATACCGTCCATCGGTAAAATAAATCCACATTATAGTGTTGTCATAGGTATCCATTACAGCTTTAGCTATCTCTCCAGGAACAGGGATGGGGTCTGTTAAACTATTATTGATCCAATCTAAAGTTTTCTGGATCGCCACTTCGGTTCCTAAATCTATTTTCCACTTCTCAAATTGATAAATTACATTTGAAACACGCATATCATAAAAAGGATCTGTCGGAGGACGACGAGTTGGAGTTGCATTTGGAGTAAAAGTAGGAGTCGGTGTCGGAGGCACTCCGAAATTAAAGCCTGTCACATCCGAGTTAAGAAAATCAATGACTTTCACTTCACGATGACGGATTTTTTGCCCGTTTTCCATGATCCAATACGTACAAGTTACTGCACGATAGTGTCCTAAAAAAACTTTCTGTAGAGTATAATTGCCGTTTTCATCTGCTTTAGAACAGGCTTTAGGGCCTAAAGATTTTATTTTCGCTTTTACTAAAGGCATTTCCCCGGTATAAACTGTGCCTGATATACTGGCGGTTTTCTTGATCACTTCTGTAAAAATTTTAAGAGAAAGTCCGCTATTCGTTGTTGCGGTAATATTAGTGTCAATCGGCGTGTCTAACCCATTTTTTACATATAGACACCCATATGACGTTTGATATTTCTTCTCACCAAAAATACATAAGTAAACAGGCTGAGAAATACATCCAATCGAAGGATTATCCAGAGCAAATTTCAATCCTGCTTTTTTCAAATTTACTCCGTCTGCGGTTACGCGAAAAATTACAATCTCACCCGGGAAAGCAAAGATCTTCTCCGGGCATGATTTTAATTCAGTATTTACGGCATCATTACTGGAAATTATATTATTTGAGGGTATTGTCTCGACCTCAGTGTAATTATCTTCTCCTAAGGCCACCTCAATTTTGACATTCTTGTCTGCAGCTTCTGTTAAAACACTGTTCTCAAAATGGCCATCAGGATTAACCGCAATAGGAGAAGAGTCATCATAAACAGAATAAACTTGAGCTCCTGCACTATATTCTGGTAGGGGTTTACTTTCTGAGAGGGTTTTCTTTAACTGTGCGTAAAGCTCCTGAACCTCTAGTGTTGACCAGTCTTCAGGATAATCCTGTTGTAAGGAATCAGAAAACTGAGTAATAAATGGTTCATTACCTGAGCTATCAGCTTGATAAGGGGGGACATCGAGCACGTTTATGTTTGGAATAATTTCCCCGTCTTCTGTTGTTATGTTATTACAATAAATATAGCCAGATACTGACACATTAGTAAGCACAGGCGTTGGTGTAGTATTTGTATAACTTACCGGATTATCAGTGGTGGGATTGGTATTTGGCACTACGGAAGAATTTTCTCCGCCTCCACAATTTGACAGGAAAATAACACAGATAACTGCTAAAACTACAGCCATACAGGGATATAATTTTGTTGTTCTAAACATTTTTTTATAACCTCTCCTCTCAATTTAAAGCAATTCCAGATTTAGTTCAATCATAATAACCAGGCAAGCAGCGTCTGTTATAAGCATATTCTTTGCGAGACGCTTGCTCCAGGAGGCCAACTTTTCATAAATACAAAAAAACTCTGTATGAAAACTTATAATTCTATCTTATAAAAGTAAAATCCTTCCAGAATTATAAAGTATTTTATAGTTACTGCGATAGTGATTAGTATTTATAAAATAGTTCATTATGAATAATCACCTGACTTTCAGTAAAGTGTTGTGTCAGGCTATATTCATTAAACAGCAGGATTTGTAAGATTTTTTTTAATATC
>JBEHWO010000765.1:0-2078 GCA_040217695.1 Vulcanimicrobiota bacterium
AGATAACAATCTTCAGGTTTATCACTTTCCACACGTGACTGGTGGCAGATAAGCCAGAAGAGGGCGAAATCCGAATATACCTGGCCATTCATCATACCGGCAAGGTCAAATTCCACATAGGCCTGGCGGGTAAGACTCACATTATCACGGAGTATTCTTAAGATAAAACCATTTGATACAAAAGCCCAGAGGTTCTCTTTAGAGCGGTTTAAGAAGTCCTGAACCATACTGTGAGGACTCATTCTGGCTGCTCCTGCCACACCTGTTGTTCTCCTGTCCAACTCAATACGGCACCCTGTAAGATGGATTGGAGTGTTACACCACATATGTGAAACAGGGTAACTTTTACCTTCGATTTCAAGACCTTTTGCAGGAGAAAGTCTTCCGTAACCCAGTTCAGAAAATAATATAAGAAGCCATTTTTCACGAGTAAGGGTAACTCCTTTATCATCAGGGAGGAGATTTTCCGTGGCAGAGATAAAACCTGACCATACACCAAGCAGACGATTCCATGAACGGTTTATTGCTTCATTCAGTTTTTCATTTTTACCAAGATGATATGCTTCAGGTGTCAGTCCAGGAAGAGTAATGTCGTTAACCAGAACCCTCTGAAGCAAATCAGGAGGAAGTATTGCCCCTTCTGTATGTATTGTAGTGAAAGTGTTTTTATGTTTTGTCTGCATATTATTTTGCTTTAAACTTCTTGATATCCTCGGCCAGTTTCTCCACAGTAGTCTCTTTAAGCAATTTATGACGATCAACAGAGTAATCACCATAACCTGTTTCATATTGCTGAAGAAAACGTATTAATCCGGCCGGTCCAAGTTCCTTTATCAGCACCTGTAACCCGTATTCCCTGATTTCATTTAATGTCATTTTCTGTTTCATTTTTTATCACCTCTTTTAACCAATCCAGAGGATTACATACTTTAAAACCTAATTCTCTGGAAAAACGATTACCCAGTTTTACTAACTTTTCGTCAGTTGTTAAAAATACCTGGCATCCTCCCTGCTCTGCACAGGCTATGTGGAGAGCATCATATGCCTGAAAACCATTTGTTTCTAATTTTTTAGCAATCTCTAATATTTCTTTTTCTAAAGAGATAACTTTATGAGCATATTTTGATATCAAATTGAGTCGAAATCTTTTCTGCAGATCAGTTGTCTGATTGATTTCATAATCTATTACATCACTGGAAATCCATTCCCAGTCAAAACTTTCCAGATGATAAAGTATTAAAATTATTGCCTCTGCTTCAAGACGAATTTTATCATGAGTCTGAACATCAAATGGTCTGTTCAAACAGCATGTGTCAAGATAAATCTTTATCATATTTTACATAGTCTCCATTCATTAAAAGTCTCCTGTTTTTATTATATCATAATTGTCTCGACACTGATGAGACAATTTAACCGGCCGGTAGGTAAACATAAATCCCCAGTATATCAGCAGGTAACTGCGGTTCCACCCGGTAATTCACACCTGTCTGTCTTGAAGCAGCACGTATCCTTCTATGTGATACAAGAAGTTCCTCTGCTCTCTTTTTTGCCGCTTCCTCTATATGGGGATTTAAGAAGTCAATATTATCAATAATTCTCTTTATAAAATCTCCTGCCTGATCGGGGTTAATATTTTCCTCCGGCTTTGCAAGTAAAAGTTCTTCTGCTGCAGCAGTGGGAAGCCATTCGGCATTTTGAGGAGAACCACCGAAAATAAGTAACTGAGAATCCTCTGCAAGCAGTGGTTTTTCAATATTATCTTTTATTGTAATAATATGATATCTTAATCGAAGGAGTAATACTGTTGTCCGTTTTTTAACATGTCCTGTCCTTATGACTCCGCACCTTCTTGCAGGTGAAGGAAGATACTGGTCTAAAGAAGTGTTCATAATATATGAGGCAACACTTTCTACAATGGGGTGTGTGCGATTAAGATAAATGGTTGTGTCGTCCACTGGAAGCTCAAATCCCGCTTTAAATTTGCCCTTACCTGTCGATTCAATGAGAGACAACGGACATTCTGTAAGATCAAAAGAAAAAGTGTCTTCCCCTTTTACATTACCGCCGCAGGCTGTAAC
>JBEHWO010000766.1:0-2064 GCA_040217695.1 Vulcanimicrobiota bacterium
AAACCACCAAAACATTTTAATAAAAATATATCTGATGAATTTAATAATATAATTTTTAAAGCCATGAGTTTGAACAGGGAAGAGAGATATCAGTCAGTGGAAGAAATGAAATCAGAACTGGACAGGATTTATGCGAAGCTGAAGCCGCAGGGGAAAATTTATGAAACCAATGTCCTGGAAGAAGATGAGCCGGAAGAAGTAAAAAAGGAAATAAAATCTCAGAAACCTGAACATCCTTCATATGTAAAATTGTTATCACCAAAATTTTATGTATTACCTTTATTGATACTATTTATTTTACTTCTATGCCTTTTATTTAGTCGCAATAATAATAGCTTTGTTATTACATGTAATGTTGATGACAGAGATGATGCAGTTAAACTTTCTTCCCTTCTCAAATCTAAAGGTTATGAAGGGAAAATTTCAGTTAATGAAAATCCTCGTATAATTTTAGAAGAAGGTTATAGAATTGCCGGCAGGTTTGAAAAAAGGAAAGCCGTCGAAGAAATCCCTGAGGTTTCAGCATATCTTCAAGAAAAAGGCAAAAAATTTCTCCTTTATAATTTAAAAAATGAAGGTAAGATGCTGGTAATCTCCGAAAATTTTAAAAATAAAAAAGAAGCTGAAAGAATGTTCAAAGAACTTAATATAAAGGGATTGAATGTGGAACCATGCGGATTTTTTATTGGTAAAAAACCTTCTTATTCCGTAACAGTTTTGATAAAAAAAACTGGAGACGGTAAGAATATACTTGATTTTTTGGTTTCGAAAGGATATAATCCCGAAAAAGGATATTATAATACAGAATAATGATTGAAGGAATTATTAATTGTTTTAAACAGGAGGGTATAACCTCTTTCGGA
Source organism: Vulcanimicrobiota bacterium (assembly GCA_040217695.1). Classification (GTDB taxonomy): domain Bacteria; phylum Vulcanimicrobiota; class SpSt-956; order SpSt-956; family JAKJGF01; genus CALARM01. The sequence goes on from JBEHWO010000766.1 coordinate 864, forward strand.
GTTGTCAATTATATAAAGAAACATCTCTGTGTAAAAAAAGCAGGACATAGCGGTACCCTTGATCCTATGGCTCAGGGCGTGTTACCTGTCTTTATAGGAAGGGCTACCAGATTAATCGAGTATCAACAGGATTTACCTAAAATATACAGAGCGGAAATGGTTTTAGGAGAAAGAACTGATACTCAGGATATTACAGGAATGGTTCTGGAGAAAAAAGAGCCGGGTATTATAAAAAAAGAAGAAATTCTTTCTCTCTTTGAGAAATTTACAGGAACTATCGAGCAGATACCTCCTATGTATTCCGCAGTTAAATATCATGGCAAAAAACTTTATGAACTTGCCAGAAAAGGAATAGAAATTGACAGGCAACCAAGAAAGGTATCTATATTTAGAATTACTCTCATTGAGCCGTACTGCGAGATTGTTCCGTCCGTATCTTTTGAGGTGGAATGTTCTTCTGGCACCTATATAAGGACTTTATGTGACGATATGGGACAGGTTCTGGGATGCGGGGCATGCCTGAATTCTCTGGTAAGGATTTCTACCGGACCTTTTCATATATCTTTTTCCTATAAACTTGATGAAATAGAAGAAAGTTACCTGAGCGGACATATAGATGAAATAGTCCTTCCTTTCGATTATTCCGTGAAACATCTGCCTTCTGTTACCGTATTACCTGATTTTGAGACAGACCTTTTAAACGGGAAAGGACTTGCTTTAAATCAGGTTGAAGGATATAACTTATTACCTTTCCGAAAGGTCTGTATATATAATTGTGATAAATTACTTCTGGCTGTTTCAGAGGTTCGGGAAGATATGTCTTTGAAACCGTTAAAGGTTTTTAATAGTTTATGAAAATACTTGAAACAATAGAAACATCATGCAATCCATCTATCATTACAGTAGGTGTATTCGACGGAGTACACAGGGGACATCAGAAAATACTCAGTAAATTGATAGAAGAAGGTAATAAGAAACATTATGAAAAGATTGTTTTTACCTTTAAAAATCACCCTCTTAATGTTATAGATTCTTCTATAAAGCCTCCTCTGTTAACGACATTTGAAGAAAAGGTTGAAATTATAAGTTCTTTTTCTATAGATACCTTGATTGCTATAGAATTTAACAGATATTTCGCCGAATTGAATGCAGAAGATTTTATAAGATCCATATTGTTAGATAAATTAAATATGAAAGAATT
>JBEHWO010000767.1:0-2064 GCA_040217695.1 Vulcanimicrobiota bacterium
AAAATTTGTTTATTACGGCTTTTTTATTCTGTCTCTGTATATATAGTGTTTACGGCGCAGACATAAAAAGTGAAAATTTTGTCTATAAATCATCTGACGGGAAATTATCTATAAAGATAACCTATCCGCAGATTACAGGTCTTTCAGATAAAACAGTAGAGAATAATCTGAATAAATATTTTAAAAAAGGATTTCTCACAGGTTATGAGGAGTTATACGGCAGAAGTGTAAATTTCTGTAATAAAAAAGATCTGGAATTCTGCCATAAGGATCTCATAGAAACCTTCGGAAAGGAATTTAAAAATACAATAGAAGTGGAATATACGGTGGGAGTCAACAAAAATGATATTCTCTCCATTGATTACAGCGGCCTTCAGATACTTACTCCTTCGGCCCATCCTTCAAAACTTCTGAAAACCTTTACCGTTAATCTGAAAGACGGGAAGATATATAAATTTAAAGATTTATTCAAAGAAAAATCAAATTATATGGGTGTAATAAAAACTATCCTGGAAAAACGTAAGAGTTATATAGAAATACAGAAAGAAGGCTATGATTTTTATCTGACCTCTGATTCACTGGTTCTTGTAAACATAAATACTGCCTATGTGAGCCAGGGAGTGGAAGAAGTTATAAAATTTAAGGACATAAAAGATATTATAAAGGAACAGGGGCCTGCAGGGATTCTCATGAAATAGCTTGACATGTATAAGAATATAGAATTATATTAGATTATAGACAATAAATTTTTAATCCTGTTCATAAATATAAAGGAGTTTGTTTATATGGATATACAAAAATATGCAGAACAAATTCTAAATGATTTAATAGTATTGCCGGAAAATAAAATAGTAGAAGTGGCAGATTTTGTTCATTTTTTGAAATCCAGAGTTCAGACAAAAGGCACCCCGTTGAGTGAAACAGGTTTAACCAGGGAACAGGCTTTTAATCTCCGGTCAAAACTTGCAAGCTTTGAGCATGACTGGAATGCTCCAGGTATGGAGGCTTATGATGAATTATAAACAGGGAGATATAGTTTTGGTCTGGTTTCCTGACTCTAATTTACTTACGGCAAAGAAAAGACCGGCTATTATTCTTCAGAGAGATAATTTACAAACAGGACTGGATCAAGTTATCATAGGAATGATTACCAGTAATGTGTTACGAAGCGGGCATGGAAGTCGAATTTTTATTGATATAAGCACAGAAACAGGGAAAAAAACAGGTCTAATGAGTAATTCTGTTATTATGAGTGATAATATTGTTACTGTTCAGCAAGTAGAAATTTATAAACAGATTGGAATATTCTCAGACATAGATTTATTGAAAAAATCTATAAAATATACTTTAGGAATTTAAAATAAGGAGCAATTTTGAACTACGTTGATAAAAACTTTTTTAATCCTGATAATATAAACAATAACGAACTCTTCAGCCAGATGATTTCCTATCTGGCAAGGCCGTTAGTTCCGGTAGATCACAATACGGAAGAAGAATTCTGGACTATTGTCAATTCCGATGACAGAATGGCTGAAGAATGGGCGGAATCGGTAGACTACAGAAAAGCCTTTCTTAAAGTTCAGGAATTTCAACAAAAAGTTGAATATAAAGAGGGCATTTTTTCTGACAGAAAACTCTATGATACACTGGACCATCTCAAGAATCTTTTAATAGAAAAGCATAATATTCAATTTGAAGAACTCTATGAAATGGGAGAAAGAATTTTTAGATTTTTAGAACTTGAAAACAGAGATCTGTCAAATAAAAATCTGGAAGGTGCTTTTTTTGAAGAATGTCTTATCAGTGGCGATTTCAGCAATTCCAGTTTAGAAAACGCAAAATTTCTGACATGCAATATGAAGACATCTATTTTTCGAAATGCCGATCTTACAGGCGCTCTTATACAGAACTGTTCCGTAGAAGCCACAGTATTTGACGGAGCAGTAACGGATAATTTCAGGTTTATCAATAATTACTGCTACTCCATGGTTTTAAATGAAAAGGAATTTTACGAATTACTGAAAGGTAATGAATTATGAAATTATCACAGCTATTTATAAGAAC
>JBEHWO010000768.1:0-2063 GCA_040217695.1 Vulcanimicrobiota bacterium
GATAAAGGGAGGCTTCTGGCTATAAAAGAACTGGGGAAACTCGGTGACGGGAGAGCAATCAATATATTAATTTCTCTCCTTTCAGATGAGAGCGCAAGTATAAGACTTTCTACTATTGCTGCTCTGCATAATATAAAAGACAAAAAAGCCGTTCCTTCTCTGGCAAAATTACTGGATGATAAAAATATTGAAATAAGACAGAAAGCTATTGAAGCTATAGAATATATTACAGATAAAAAAATACCTCCCCTTATAGTTGTCTCAAGGGAATCCAGATTATAAAAAGCTTTATCCTATTCGGATAAACAGAAAAAGTAATTTTTAAAAAGAAACATTCATAAATAATGGCATAGATGAAATATGCCATTATTTTTTTTAGAACTATAAACTTTAACGTGATATTACCGATAATTTTATTACTGACCAGAACATAAGCATTTACTGACCTGAGCATAAGCATGTAATAAAAGTCTTCCTCCCGTCACGCGTTACGCGTTACGCGTCACGAGAGCATATATTTATTATGGATAATTATGAAACCAGCTATATTTATGATAAAAATTAAAAAGAAAGTTAAAGGATGTTAATAAATTTCACTGAATTTATAATTGAGAGGTGATAAGTGAAACATGAGAGGGAACGAAAAGTTACCTTTCTCGCGTCACGCGTCACGCGTCACGCGTCACGAATAAAACAATGGCTTTTACATATTTTTTCAGAGATTACCATACACTGAATCTGACAGTACAGAATGTAGTCAAATATGCATCAGGTAAAAGTAATATCCGTATATGGGATGCAGGCTGTGCCATGGGGCCTGAGCCCTATTCACTGGCAATCATATTTTCTGAAAACATGGGACATTTCGCCTTCAGAAATTTAAAGATTGATGCTACAGACATAGATGAAAGTAATCTATTTGAAAAGATTATTTCAGAAGGTGAGTATCATGAGGAACCACTCCAGAGGATTCCTCCTGAGATTTTTGCAAAATATTTCGACAGGTCTTCAAAGCCGGAACATTATAAAATCAATGAAAAAATAAGAAGAAGTGTAGTTTTTCAGAAACACAATCTCCTGTCACTGAAACCTGCAGGGAGTGATTACAGTTTAATAGTGTGTAAAAATGTCCTCCTTCACTTTCAGCAATCGGAACGAATCGAAGTTATAAAAATGTTCCATAAATCACTTGCACCGGGAGGATATTTTGCGACAGAACAAACACAGAAACTACCTGAAGAATTATCATCTCTTTTCACACAGGTAGTTTCAGATGCCCAGTTATTCAAGAAAGTTTAATGACAGAGAAGTGAGCAGTGAAACCACTTATTACGCATATAAAAGGATAAACTATTATGAAAATAGTAAATCTCGGAAAATCTGCTAAAGTTTACTGTGCCAACAGGTATCTGGTTCTGGGAAGCTGGAATCAGTTAGATGCCGTAAATACGCTTGTAGATGTCGGTACAAACGGTGAGGTTATTGATGACATAGCAGTAGTTTCCACAGGGGTAGGTAAAAGACCGGTAGAACAGGTAGTACTTACTCATGGACACTTTGATCATTCAGGTGGATTGAAAGAAGTAATAAAAAGATACAATCCCAGGGTATATGCATTTACTAAAATAGATGGAGTCACAGATCTTCTGGAAGACGGACAAAATCTTCTTATGGGAGACAGAATCTTTGAGGTTATACATGTACCCGGCCACTCTAACGATTCAATCTGTCTTTACTGTAAACAGGATAAAGTATTTTTTTCCGGTGACACTTCTATAAATATAAGAACACCGGGCGGAGCATATCCTTCATATTTTGTAAAAATATTCGAAAGGATTGTAACGCTCGATATAGAAACCATTTATTCAGGCCATGACAATCCTGTAACAGAATATGCAAAAGATATGCTTCTTAATACGCTGAAGAATATAAAAAAGAGTCAGATTATTTATACGGACAATTCAGAATAAAAATTTATATGAGAATCGTAACGCGTGACGGGAAAAACAAATTCTCATTCTTCGTTGTGACCGGATCGGTCATGGCTGTTAGTTAAGAAAGAT
>JBEHWO010000769.1:0-2053 GCA_040217695.1 Vulcanimicrobiota bacterium
AAAGAACTCATTCCTGGATAAATCGTTTCAGAAGATTACTTATAAGATGGGAAAAGAAGGTCGAAAATTATATAGGTATGTTACATTTTGCCTGTGCTTGGATTTCCTTTAAGGCGGCAGGACTTTTCGGATAGGCTCTTAATAACCCCCACTCAATTGTTACCTTCTCAAGGCCTCTCAAAAGGAATCTTTTAAAAGACCAGTTCCATTTCAGGTTTCCGAAAACACTCTCTGGTTCAATAGCTCTTTTTCCCCTCAGTTTAACACCTATTTCAGATAAGAGATTGCTTCTTGCTTTTGCCTTATATTCATTTAATTTAAAACTTATCTGAATTCTCCTGTTTCCTGCAGCCTTTGTGCAGTAAGCCTTTAAACTACAACCGGCGCAGCTTTTACATTCATATATACGTCGTGTTGTATTATAGCCATTTTCAGTCTTCTGTTTTTCTTCTTTTCTAAATGTTAATCTTCTTAAGCCGGGACAGATATACTCATCAAGGTTACTGTCATATTTCTTTAAATTTCTTTTTCTGCTCCAGATGAAAATTGTTATATTTAACATAATTTCCTATGTTATTCTTTTCCAGATATCCATAGTTTTCCTCACTACCATAACCTGCGTCGGCTATTATATTCTCCGGAAATCTACCTAATTTCTCTTTTAATTCCTCACAATGAGATATAAAACAAGATGTATCTCCTGCTCGTTGATGGATACTGTAATTTACTATAAATTGATTTTCTGTTCCTATTTGAACATTATAACCAGCCTTTAATTGCCCATTTTTCATATGGTCTTCTTTCATTCTCATAAATGTCGCATCAGGGTCTGTCTTAGAGTAACTGTTTCGTTCACCAAATAATTCCTCTTGTTTTTCATATTTCTCCATACGAGGAAGATAGTCATCTTTGAGAACTTTCAAAGCCTTCTTTAATTCTTTATCCTCTCTTTTATCTTTTAATCCCTTTTCTATTTCTTTCACTTTTTCTTTTATTTTTTCAGAGCTTATACCTTCTTCTCCTCCAAGTTCTTCAAGATCTTTATCTCCATATTCTTCATTCTCTTTTGCATTTTCTTCTTCTATATTTATCAGAAGCTCTCTCACCTTTTCACGCAGCCTGGCTTTATATTTCTTAGTCGATTTTTTCCATACAAAACTGTATTTATTTGCATTTCCTTCTATCTTCGTTCCATCTACAAAATAATTTTCTAATTTTATATAACCTTCTTCCTGTAACAACTCTAATAATTCTGTAAATATCTCTTCTAATTCGTCTAAACCCATTATACTTGAACGAAATCTATTTAATGTCCTGAAATTAGGACGATTATTTCGACTTAACCACATAAAGGTTACGTTCTCTCTTAACGCTTTCCCTAATTTCCTTGATGAATATATTTGCTGAGTATATCCATACAGCAATACCTTTAGCATCATTTCCGGATGATAACTACTTCGACCACCTCCGGGATATTTTTCTTTTAAAAATCCTATATCCATCCTTTCTATTATTTCATTTACTACTTTTACTATATGACGCTCAGGTATTAGATCTTCCAGATCACTCGGCAGCATTAGTTGATACTTATCATATTCTTTAAATACTACTTTTTTACGCTCTTTCATAAACTCTATTGTAGTACAATTCTATCAAAAATGTAAAGAGGCTATCCTAAAGTTTTTTGACTTTTGGGACAGCCCCAATTTTTTCTTATTTTATTGATTGATTTTAACTCCAACCATCAGGATCAATTATATAACATCCATGAATTTCTTCACAGGTTATTTCTTCTCTATCTAAAAACATTCTCTAATCCCCCCCTTAAATTTATCATTATATCTTTATTGTAAGTCATTCTACTGTAAAAAGTCAACAGTTTTTTGTTAACTTTTTGTGAACTCCAGGTAAAGAGCTTTCGTCAAGAGTTGTGTAAAATTCTTTCAAGTGCTATCAACTCCCTCTATTAAGCTGCTTTTTTCAAATTTGTCATATCCTGTACCATAATTCCATCAACAAATTTAGTTCCATGTTTAAGAAGTGGCAACAGGTC
>JBEHWO010000770.1:0-2046 GCA_040217695.1 Vulcanimicrobiota bacterium
TATTCTCTAAAGTCTCATCATTAGGTGTAAACTCTCTTTTACCTGATAAAAGCTTATATACATAGGTTTCATTCAAACCGGTCTTTTCCGCAAACTTTCTTTTACTCCAGCCTTTTGCCTTAACCTTACCATTCAAAAAATTACTCAATACACTTATTTTCTCTATATCTTTCACTTCATAAATACCTCTCTCTTAATATTTGTCGGAATTATTCAATGTATACAAAACTTTATCCTTTAAAATCTAAAAAACCATTTATTCAACACAATTAAACACCAACATAATAGATAAAAAAGTCTAGCACGGACAATAATTCATCTGCACAAAATCTGGCACGCTAAAAAGCTTTCATAACAACACCGTGCCAGATCTGGCACGAGTATTAAATTTAACCCTGTTAAATCTGGCACGGCACAGGAAAAAAATAAATACAGCCTACAGTAAAAATTGCAAAAAAATATAAATAAAGTAACTTCGGCGGGGGAAAATAGCTAGCTTACACTTTTTTGTGATTCTAAAAAAAGAATTTATTAGGGGAGTTGGGGGGAAATATCCCGGGGTTGCAGCGGGTGGAACTTCGGTGGCTGGTGTTTTGGAAAAAGCGGGGCCGGGTGGGATTGGGGCAATTAAAATAAAATTCCTTATTTTTAAGGGGGGAGCACGTCAAGTGCTTCCCCCTGCATATAGAGAATCACTATAGATTCTCTATAAGATCATACACATTTTTTTTATCCTTCAAATCCTTATGGTACAAAGGATTCACGAATCACCTTTAGCCGTATAACCTACTCCCATTTAGCCGTATAACCTACTCCCTGATATTTAATTTTTCGAATACACAGATGACTTTTCTTTTTGCTTTTCAAGTCTTTTTTTTATAGAGAGGAATTTTTCAGGATTAATAACTAAAATATCCTTTTTTCCTCCATTTTTCGCACTGGCATCAACTTTATAATCAAGAAGATAATTGATATTCTTAAAGACTGAATATAATTCTCTTACAGTCTTTCTTGCTCGAGTTTGATGATTATTTTTAACTTGAATGTTTAATATCTTCACTAACTTATCGATATTAATTTCAGTTTTCTGTTTATTCTGCTTTAAAAGCCAGAACATAAAATGCCAGTGAAACTCGGTTATTCTTTTTTTCTCTTTTTCAAGGACATCCCTTAATTCACTATAAAAGTTCGATACTGAAAGTTTAAAATATTCTTTGCTCAGTAACTCTGGATAAATTTTAATCCAGAGCTTTTTATTCTGTTTTCTTACTTTTTTTTCACTATCGAACGTGTCCTCATTAACCTCCTCAGCTTTATAACCATAATCCAGTATTTTTCTATCCTTTAATACCCAGATATCAAAAATTCTCTTTTTTTCCTTGTTTAAGCCTTTATATTCTCTCTTATAAAAATCTACAGTTTTTTTTGCTAGAGCTGATATGTTTTCTAGCGCTTCTTCTCTATGCCATTTACCAAATTTTCCATAAGAATCTCTTTTATATTCCATTACCTCACAGAGTTCATATGGAGTAGTAAAAATACCATCAGCGAATGTTTGAAGGCTAAAACCTCTTTTGGCATAGATCTTAAATATCCCATACAAAGCTCTTTGTTCACCTGCATTAAATCGTGGTGGATTAAAAAGACCTATTACTTTTTTATCAAACTTTCTTTTCTTAAGAGTTTCTTCATTTGCAAAGATAGAATCGAGATAATATCCTGTTATTGGTATTGAAAGTTCAATAAAATCAGGGTCAAGACCTGTTCTATCAAGTTCCCTGTGTCTTACTGTTTCATTTTCAAAATCCACGTCCTTAAAAAAATCTATCATTATTTTGCCTCCCTTTTTCTATATAAATTTTCTAAACATTCTTTATTAGAGTTAATCTCCTCAAATTCCCAGAAAGGATATTTAACTCTGTAATCTGCCACAATACCACTTTCAACATCCCTACCGGCCAGAACCTCAAGTCTTACCAGGGTGTTATCCTCTGCATCAGGCCTGTAAATTCCCAGAGCTGTATCGGCAGTATATTCAATATCACC
>JBEHWO010000771.1:0-2045 GCA_040217695.1 Vulcanimicrobiota bacterium
ATGGTAATATTTACGCAGAAGGGACTGTTGAAATAGAAGGGAATTCCAGCAAAATAAAATCGGGAACAGACTCTATAGCACTTTACTCAAGCGGAGATATCACTATGAATATGGGGGCAGGAGATGCCATGTTTACAGGTCTTGTTTATAGTATGGGAGATTTTTATTGCACTGTTCCGAAAGACAAAAAAATTAAAATAACAGGTGCATTACTGGTAGCAGGAAAAGATCCCTCCAGGGATCCGGAAGGAGCTTCTGTTGACCCGGGAGTTATGTCTCTGGAAGGTAATGAGGTAACGTTCCAGTTTGATGAAACATTTCTCAGTCCCTTACCGTCGGCAAATAGTGGGGGTAAGTATGGATTTAAAGTCATATACTGGTATAAATCGATATAGGTTTTTTGCCGGCGGAATGAGTCTTGCAGAAATAATTTTTTCCCTGGGAATTGTTTCCATAATCCTTGTAAGTTTAATAGCTACATTTTTTGCAGGGTTTGCGGCACTGCAGAAATGTATTGCCTATCAGGAGGCTATAATTATAGCAAAAAGGACTATTGAAGAATATAAATCCATGGAATATGCCTCTGTTCCAATCTATAATCCTCCTGTTATAACAAGGGAAAAAAATTTAAATGTGGAAATCAGCATAAATGAAGGTCTCTATGTTTCTACGGATTTGAAATATAAAAAAGTAACTGTTTCCGTATATAACTCAATGTCTAAAAAATCAGCTAAAAATGTTTCTGTCACGATATCAGTGTATTTATACCCTTATAAATGGTGAAAATTTTTCACACACGATATTTTACAGATAGTGCCGAAATTCCTGCTGGTAGCCTCCCGTCACGCGTTACGCGTTACGCATTACGCATCACAAATTATTTAATTTCTAATAATTTAACGATACAGGAATTTGCATTTTTAATGCCGTAAAATAAAACAGTAGTTACGCATTTTGTCATTGCGAGGAGCGGAGCGACGAAGCAATCCCAACAATTTCTGTTGTAATAATGAGATTGCTTCGCTTCGCTCGCAATGACTGATTCTTCTGTATTTTTTGCGTAAGTCCTGATAAAACTTTAGATAAAAATTAATTAGAGGCAGGTTATCTAAATAATTTATGAAATCCATTATAATCTCATATTACCGGAAGGATTTTTTTAATAAACTGTAGAATATTAGCTACCAATTATGAAAAATTACAATTTTTATGAGAGGGTGATCTTCTTGTTAAACCGATCTATCAGTGTATTTATTTTTGCAGTCATAATTATCAGTACTTTTTCTATGGCACAATCGGGGGACTGGGTAGTTTATGTAAATAACAGGCCTTTTACCGGCAGTATAAGTGTTTCTAAAGATGTTGTAATGGTAAGTATTCAGGAACTTTCTCAGATGCTTGATTTCGGATTTTCATACAATGAGCTTACAAATTGTCTTAAAATCAATGATACTGTTTATGGAGGCATAAAATCATATAATAATGGCAGACTTTATGTTTCTCTCGGCGATGTGGCAGCTATGCTCGGAGCAAGGTATAGTTTTGATCCGAGGGCATGCAACGCAACTATTCAAACCTTCAATATAAAACTTGTACCTGTATCTACAGCGGCTCCCGTTGCTACCACTCCGACTCCTGTTGCTTCAAAAGGTGATGAAGTAAAGGTTCAGGGACTCAGAGAACTGACTGGAAATGAACTCGTAGGAAAAGAACAGTTTGGTGTTTCTACGGTAGGTTTAAGTGGTTCTGTTCAGAATACTGCAAAAGTGACGGCAAATAATGTTGTTGTTACAGTTTTTGTAAAGGACGGTACCGGTAGTTTACAGGAAACTCTTACAAAAGACATGGGGTCTCTTAAATCAGGAGAAACGAAGAATTTTGAACTTTTCTTTAGAGACGGCTCTATATTCTATGATACTACCAATCCTGCCATTGTCTACAGAGGAATTAACTGGCAGTACGAGAATAAAGTAGATTTTAAGCTTGAACAACCTTCACCGACTCCGACCACCGAACCTGTTCAGACAGAACCTTCAGGTAAGTAA
>JBEHWO010000772.1:0-2043 GCA_040217695.1 Vulcanimicrobiota bacterium
AGCTTTTTTATGTTTCGGAATAATTAAATATGTCCTTTCAAATTCACTTCCCTGGGACTTATGAACAGAAATAATATAAGCAAGTTCAAGATTTTCTCCAACCTTTTCTCCCGGCAGCCAGTATCCTCTGGGAGTCTTGCCTAATTCCTTGCCGTAACTTACTAAATGATTATCTCTACGGGTAAACTTAACCTGAAATCTTCTAAAATAAAAGTTTTTATACCATGGATTTTTATCAAAACTATGAGGCCTGACAAAGCCCAGTTCACCGTTATAAATTTCAATCTGTTCATTCATCTTATTACTTATATTATAAGCCCATACAGGGTAAGATTTTGGCCTGTTGCAATATTGAATTACCTTATCAAAAATTGTTATTCCATCTATATGTCCGATACGTTCAAGATTATTTTTATTAAATAATTTTTGAATTACTACATTCAGATTTTCTATACCAAATCTCTCGCCTCTATAGGGAGTTAGAACCTGAAGATATTCCGGTCTGTAATCAGAAGCATTTTTAGGCCAGAGATCAAATGGACGTTTTTCATTGAAAGAACATTTATTGTCTTTTTCCATGTCGGATATGATAATTTTGCATAGTTTTTCTTCCAGTTCTTCTGCACCCTTCCAGTATACAGCCCGCAGATCCTTATCTATCTCACCGCCTTCCTGAACTCCCTGCAGAAGTTTTTCCGAGTTAAGAGAAGCTTTTTCATATTTCTTTTCCTCTAATTTAGTCTGAATATAGATAGAAGCCAGATCCAGTATGCCTGTACCGAGATTATTAAGCCTGTTTTCCATCTGACGCATATTTATATCGAGATGGCCGAGACATTCAGGATTATGTTCCTCTATCCAGTTAATGATATCTGAAAAGATCTTGCCTCTGCCGATAGGAGGGAGCTGATTTGGATCTCCTACTAATATCAATCTCTGAACAGAAGACCAGTTAATAGCTCTGAATAAAGTAGCCATTAAGTTCAGATCCAGCATTGAAGCTTCATCAATAATATATGTGGAAAATCCCTGTTCACATTTACCGCCTGTTCTTTTAAAGGTTAAATTATCATTGAGCCATCCAAGTTTTGCCAGAAATGAATGAATTGTGGAAGCAGATTTACCGGACTTTTCACGAATACGATCTGCCGCTTTCCCTGTAGGTGCAAGAAGCTGAAAGGATGTACCCGAACCATGAGCTTTTTCAACAGCCTTTATTAAAGATTTTATAACTGTAGTTTTACCTGTTCCTGCTGCGCCTGAAATGATACAAACAGGTTTTGTGAATATTTTCTCACATATATGAACCTGGCTTTTAATAGCACTGTTCATTACTATTAACATCTTTTATAATTTTTCTGCCTGAAGCTATCATATCGCCGGGATAGGAATATTGACCGACGCAAAATGTATTATCAGATGGTTTTGAGCAGGTTGTACCATTCCATCCGTTCATATGCCATGCAATACGGGCTGATAAATGTAACATTACTATCACTCCATTTTATAAAAATTAATAACCTAAATTCTTTTTAAAAGTTTCTATAAGCTTATTTACGTATCTGTCAGTAACTGCAGTAAGGACTCCATTCGGTTGACTGCTGATACCGGTAAGTTTTTCCAGAAATTTTTTTCGAGCAATTTTAAGATCAGGATTTCCAGGATAGCATTCTCTCACTATAGACTGTAACTTTTTTTTCTGTATATGGATAAGATTATCAGGACATTTTTTATTTATAATTTCCTGTCTCATATCACGACTCATATCAAACAAACCCATTTTTTCATAAAGATCTGCCAGATTTATTCTTAAATTTAAAATCTGCATATCATTACGTTTCATTTTATGTTCATATAACCAGAAATCAACGGCCCTTGAATATATAATTGCTGCTTTTACATAATCTTTTGTAATATTATATATGCTGCCTGTATGTTCGAGGGCATCTACATAGTATGAACTTTTTTTATCACGAAGTCCTTTATTATAAAGGTTAAGATATAAATGAGAAGAAAAGATATAATTTACAAGAGCATCTTTTT
>JBEHWO010000773.1:0-2039 GCA_040217695.1 Vulcanimicrobiota bacterium
CGGACTTCTTTCATTCTTCAGCAATTCAGTACCGGAATATATCACATTGCTTATCTTCTGGCTCTTGCTGATTTTTAGTCAACCCATTGAAAGATTTACTAGCTGGGTACTCAAATTTTCGAGTTTCTCATTAAAACAAAACATTGTACCTCTCGGACAAGCAATTGGCTTTCAAAATCCTTTTTTATATAAAATAGAAATTGACCTTCTCCATAACAAGCATCATTATAAGAAAGGCACGAAAGTCTTTTTACAACAAGAAGGAAATATTGGAAGTGTTGGAGTTGTATTTAACATTCAACAACTTTTAAACAAACAATGGCTTAGTATTTATATTTTGAAAGACAAAAATAATAATCCGCTGAAAGTTGATATAAAGAAAAATGCAATTCTATCAGGCTCAAATTATATTTTCTCTAAACTGAATCAGGTCTACTTAATTGACTCAATAAAATTAGATGAGGCTGTTATCGAAGAAATAAATTCAAACAAACTAATTAAAAACGTTGATAATTTTGTTGGTTATGTTTCCATAAACTCAAACATAAATCACATAAACTTCCATATAATTGATTCAATTGACCTGCAATCTTTTGGCGAAGGACAGGTTCTTAAAACTGCAATAAATGGAACAGAAGTATTATATCAAGTAATTGGTGGAAGTACAGAAGAAAAATTACTAGCGGATAAGGACGTTTATGGATTCACTTCTGGGAAAGCTAAGAAACTTGGAATCTACAACACAAAAGAAAATGAATTAGAGGTTGTTAAGTGGTTGCCAGATATCTATACTCCCGTCTTTTTAGGAGATAAAGAAGATTTAGACTACGAAGCAACCAAATTCATCGGTAAATTACCAAATACTACCTTAGGATTACCTCTTAAAGACCTTAATTCTCTGGTAACACACAATACCGCAATACTTGGTATTTTGGGGATTGGAAAGTCTTGTTTGACCTTTGAATTATTAAAAAAATTAAATGACAATCTTGATGAACTCAAAATAATATGCATTGACATTACTAATGAATATGGTAAGGAAGATAAATTACCAAAGTATATTTCAAATGAGTTAATTGAAAAAGATTCTGAATTTATTTTTAGAACCATTCATGCAAATTACGAACATATTGAAACCGTTGGGACAGGCACTTACGCTAAACTGATTCCAGAAAAAAGCGGAAATATAAATGAATATCGTAAAGAATTAGAAAAGGATTTAATTAAGTTTCTGTTTAACTCAGAAACAATGCCTGAAGAATATACACCATCAAAAAATAAAAGAATACGGATATATAATCCTGACCTTCATAAAGTTTCGCAAGGCGAGAAAATGGGTATACATGTATTGACCAATCCTCTAACTCAAGCAGAGAAAACAAGAATTATTTGTGAAGAAACATTTAGAATCTTAATGAAATTTAAGCCTACAAATGATTTGGCAAGGGTGCTAATTGTTTTTGAGGAAGCACATTCTCTCGTACCTGAATGGAATTCTGTCGCCAACGAAGGAGACAAACAAGCAACTAATGGGACTGCAAAAGTAATTCTACAAGGACGAAAATATGGTTTAGGTAGTGTTGTAATTACTCAAAGAACAGCTAATATCAGTAAGAGTATACTAAATCAATGCAATACAATATTTGCATTGCGTGTGTTTGATGACACTGGAAAACAGTTTTTGGAAAACTATATTGGGAAAGACTATTCTGATGTACTTCCAACTCTTGAAGAAAGGCATGCAATTGCAGTTGGGAAAGCGATGAAATTAAAGCAACCAGTAATATTAGAATTAAACGACTTAAATGATATTGTAATAAATCAAGAAAAATAGACAACGAAACGTGAATCGAGTAGACGACCTGTGAGCAGTAAAGCCCACCGATGCGTCCTTCATTAGAAGCTCAGGAATCTCCTATCCTACCGGCCACCCGCAACCAGGCAACTTTGTTATGCCCGGTGCCGGAGTTAAAAGCATGCCGGTTGCCATAGCCGTAAATTGAGAATGAAATGCATTTTTTTTATGCATTATTGCTGAT
>JBEHWO010000774.1:0-2034 GCA_040217695.1 Vulcanimicrobiota bacterium
AATACTTAAAACTACATTTACTCCTACACTTAACAATAAGAGAGCGCCGAATAAAATACTCAGCCAGAAAGCAACAGATTTTTTCTGTGGTTTTAAATTTTCAGGCCGGGGGGGATACTGAGACTCAACCCGGGACTCAGACTGAGGTTCAGTTTCAGGTTCAGGAGTATTTCCCGGTATATTTGTTTCATCCATAATATGGCTCCTTCTTTCTAAAAAGCTTTTATCAGACAGATGGTCAATGAACTTTTATTATAACAGAAGCACAGGTACTATTCAATAAGAGACTGTAAGAAAATAACCCTGGCAAATTGTTAGAACGGTTATCATCCTCGCGTAACGCGTAACGCGTTACGCGTCACGATATAGACGTAAATATGATTGGGTTATTTCTTGACAACCCCTAAGATTGCATTTAAAAATGACAGATAATTTTATATACAATGGAAAAAAATTTATCACAGAATATTCAAAGTGAAAAGTGAAAAAATTAGATTTTACTTATTTTCCACTTTTCACTGATTAAATGAAATTACCTGTCGTGGAAAAACACAATCGACGCGTCACCCGTCACGTATCACTGTGCTATCTCAACAGAGGTAACAGTCGGACTTCTTCGGAATCCCATACATCTGCGGGATAGCCCCTTAAAAATCTGTGAAGACCTTTCCTGTTTTCTACGTGTCCCCATATTAAATTTGAAGCCCAGTCAAGATCTTTACCTTCATAAAGTAGACCTTCCACCATTTCTTTAAGGACATTTTCTTTAATAAATCCATATCTGTAGGCATGGATCATTTCAGAACAGAATCTGGAACGATGATCATTAATTTCTATAAGTCTTTCCTTTTCAGGTTTTTTACCGTCAAAAAGAAATATATTGAAATATCCTCCCACACCTATATTATTTAAGGATGCTTCATTGACAGCATCTATAGCCGCAATTGTTCCTTCTATTCTGTTTATTGTATTCTTTCTTTCTTCCAGAGTGAGATGATTGAAAAATCTACTGAAGGAAACATTTGCCATATCAGAACCGGAACCCTGTGCAACGAAACCTGAAGGCACAGGTTCGTAAAAAGCATGACGCATGGAAAAAAGATATATCTGAAAACCTCCTGCAGGGTCATAACCTGCTACTATACCGGCATTGCCAAACACTGCTCCTGTCTGATCCGTTCCGGAGGAACCTGCTATTTCTTTCATAGCCTTTTCTATTATTTCTTTTGACTTTATTTTATATTCTCTGCCATCTTTTTTATATTCACCCTGAATAAAATCATCTGTACTGAAACCGACCATGTTTTTAAGGCATTCATTTATGTGGTCATGTTTTACCTCTGTTATAAGGTTAAATGTTAATTCTGCAATATCCTGTATGGTAAGAAATTTTTCAGGAGGCCCTCCTTCCAGTTCCACCAGTTTTTTATAAACTTCAAGAATTTTTTCTCTTATTTTGAAACGCAACTCATCACCTATACTCGATGTCCCTGTATTCCCGTAAGCAGCCACTATGCCATATCTTTCTATTATTTCCTCCGGCACTACAGGACGAATTTTATCTGCTCCGAATATTTTCATTCTGTCATCATTCCAGTGACGCTGTTCGTCACATATCATAATACCTGAATAATCGTTAAAACGAATAGCATTTATCGAAGTCATACGATAGAGTTCTCCTTTTTAAAAATATCATGGCTGCTGATGGTTATTTTTTCCCTGTCCATTTTATAATTTCTCAAACATTTGTCCAGTTCAGACAGGTCAGAAGCTTTTTCGAAGAGCAGTTCTTCTGCTTTCTGCCATGGCATTTGTTCAAATATAACAGACGTAATTATTTTCAAAGTATCTTCTTTAGTAAGTAAATCCTCTCTGAAGGCTCTTACTGTTTCAATACATATGTGAGAAGAACTGTCTGAAATTTCCTTCATATGTTCTCCTTCAGAGGAAAGAAGGACAAGCCGAACATTTCCTCCTATCTGGCTGTAATGTTCCCACGATTCGATTACTGCATTAAATACCGTTAATATTCCT
>JBEHWO010000775.1:0-2032 GCA_040217695.1 Vulcanimicrobiota bacterium
TTTAAAGGGTGGAAAAACTGACGCAAAGGAAGATGCCAGATTTTCTACCAGAGGCCCCATGAAGGGCAAAGAAGGTGAAGCAGCTAAAAAAGATGTAAATCTGCAGGATTTACAGTCTAAATATAATCTTCAAAAGGATAATGTTGAGCAGACTCCTGAAAAAGCTATAAAGAAATTTTTTGGGAAAGCAGATGAACTGTATGAAACAGCTCAAAAATCTGACCCGAATGTGGCAAAAAGCGGACAGACAAAGGAAACAAAGAATAAAGATGTCAGAGCCGGCGGTTACAGATTTAAATTTTCCACCAAGGGAGGAAAATTACTCCTTTCAAAAGGCACAATGAAGTGGCTCAGAAACGAACCGGGCAAAATGCAGGATTTTCATAAGATGCTTCAGGGGCAATTTGTACAGACTCAGGAGGTTGATATCAGAACTGCAAGACAGATACTCGATGGAGTTACAAGACAGCTCAATGATATTGCCGCACAGCTTTCCATGCCTGATAGCCAGCAGATAATGAACTGCCTCAGCGTTCTGTCGGATCTTATTTCTTCATTTGTAAATTTTGATACAAAAAATAAAATGAAGAAAATGAAAGATAAAGCCAAAGCTGCCATGAAAGGCACTGAATATGATGAAATGGAAGGCGAAGGAGAAGGCGGAAAATACGGTGACATGAAGAAACTGGGCCAGAAACTTGCATGGTTTCAGAACCTTGAAGGAATGGTTCAGACAGAATTGGAGCAACTTACCTATGATCCGAGAGCAGGAGAGAGAAGAAAATTTTTACGTAAAGCCCTGACTATAGTAGGTGATATAAAACTTAAACTCCTGACACAGAGTGCAAAAGAAATGGAAACTATGCAGCAATAGCTATCTCGTGATGTGTCACGCAATGCCCGTAACCTTACAATTTTGAGGTTTTTAGTTTTATTTTGTAGATTCTTTTGGTTTTCTGAATAAAATTCCTCTTGATAATTCTTCAGATTTACTTTTTGAAAGAAGTTTTTCTCTCCTTTTTTGAATTATTTCTTCTGCAGAAATTGTTTTAGATATCATTTTTACAGGAATTTTTTCCTCTGATTTTGCATCAGTTTTCTCTACCGGTGTAACTATGTCTGATGCCTGTATGTCCGAAATAGAAAGTTCAGAAGTTCTGTAGTTTTTCTGAGAGATAAGTTCTGATTTTTCTGTAATTTCAGGTAATCCTCTCAGATGTTTGATCAGGAGTTGTCCCGTAGCTCTGAGCCTTTCTGAATATATCTTATTTAAATTCAGGCTTATTTCCGTATATGTTTGTATTATATTCAGAAAGTCATTTTTACTCATATAATAAAGTTCACATGGTTCCAGTACGGCTTTTGCACATGCAAATCTGGGAGCATTATCCAGTATACCCATTTCGCCGAATATATCTCCCTTGCAGAGAGAAGCCAGTACTTCGAATTTCTTTTTTTCTTCATCTATATATTTATATATGAGAACTTTTCCGGATTTTATTATATAGAGTTCTTCAGATATGTCACCTTCTTCAAATATTACAGAATTAAGAGAAACTTTTTTCTTTTTTAGAAGATGCGATATTTTTTTTATTTTACTCATGGATAAAATACCGAACAGATCGGTAAAGCCTATTATGTCAGATTTGTTTGCACTGGCCAGTATTTTTTCCTGCTCTTCTATTCTGTCGTTTATTATTTCTAAAGGTTTTAATGTTTCACAGATACAGATAAATTTGTTTTTATTCTGTTGCTTTTTTATATATATGGTTTTAAGGGAATACATCTGATCCAGTTTATCATAAATAGAATCCTGAATTTTTTCTATAATACCGGGAATTTCATCTATTTCAACTGAAGTATATTCTATACTGCTATCCATAAGGTTCTCCTTTCTCAGCTTTCAATTTTTCATATAAGTGAAAATTACTCTGCTTTACTCACTATAAAATTACTATCTATACTTTTGTACTTTTTAATAAAACCATTCATTTATCTCGTAGTGAACCATTGCCTGTTCACTACGAGATAA
>JBEHWO010000776.1:0-2028 GCA_040217695.1 Vulcanimicrobiota bacterium
AAAACCTGTCCTGATAAACTTAACACAGTCATAACAAATGTAACTAATGATGAGAAAATACAGAGAGGGCTGTCTTTTATGGTTGAGGGGGAGGCAAAGAAACTTGCACTGGGAAGTATCATATTAGCAGAATTTAAGAAAGCATATCCTGGTATCGTGGTTTAGATACTCTTAAATTCGCTTTAGACGTATCAAAATCCAGAAAATGATAAATCATACTAACAGGTTTTAAGAAACTCGTTAAAACGCAAAATAGAAGTATTGTGCAGTCGCAGCATTTTAGGAAAACTGTAATCGTTAGCACTTGCAATATGGCATATAGAAAGGGTTTGTTACTCCTGGCTCCCATGATAAAACTGCCTGGTGAGGGAACTGTTTTTGAGGGTAAACAGTAACATACGTTAAAACTTAAGTGGTTTATAAACTGACCCTTCCAGCCGATATGTCGGGGAGGGGGACGGAAACGATTCGTGCTGAAAACAGCCACAAGCTAAAAAAGCGTTATAAGGGTACCAGGCAGAATCGTGTGCAAAAGTGCGTTTTACCAGACCTGGTTGAAATGTCTTTATATCTGGGAGTAAAAAACTGCTCTCTATTTTGACTTATAACACACTTCAGGGTGGAATTATACTATTCTAAGTATAGAAATCATTCCTGAGCGAATTGCGGAGTGCTGCAAGTGTCATAGGAATAAGGTCTCCAGGGAAGACTCTGTTGAGTTTGTACTTCCCCTAATTACTGGGATGTTATCACGCTTCCTAAACAAAAAAACTCTGTGTATCTCCTAAATGATATCAATATTGCATACCCAATTACAACGTTGCCAACCGTTATCGAGACCACCGACCACACTAGAAAGATCACCTTCGTTCAATTCTACTTTAGCCAAGTCCAGATCATCTTTAGTAAAGTTAAAACCTGCCTGTTTTACAAAGGCTTTACGTGCCTCCTGGTTTTTACATTCGTTTACTTTGTTTCTGAAGTCCTCATCTGTATGCATTCTTTCCATAAATGCTTTTGCGGATTCCATACTCATAATATTTACCTCCTCAATATAAATTGCAGTAATTATAACATGAAGTTATGAAAAAATTATGAAGAACCTGTGAAATTTATGTGAAGGTAGAAAATAAATGAGGGCAACCATACGGTCTAAATTTAATTTGAGTCTTATATTCATTTCTTCACATAACCTTCTCGACTTCTTCATAGCTTCTTCACAACTATAGGTTATACTGATTTCAGTGAAAGAGATAAAACACAAAAAGAAGGCGAAAGAAATGATTAGAAAGGTTTTTGAAAGTAAGATACAGAGAGATAGTATGTCCTGTTGGTGGTGTTTAGTATCCAGTCAGGCGGCATGTAAAAGTATGGTGTAAATAAAAGTCTTGTAAATATTAAAGAAAGGAGATGAACAGATATGTTTAAGTTTTTCTTCGGCGGCCCCTGCAGTCCACATTCAGGTATAGGTGGTTTCTTATTTCCCTGGTAATCTAAATGGAAGGAAAGTATTCTTAAAAGAAAGGAGATGAAAGAGATGATTAAAAGAGTGTTTCAGAGCAAGGTTCAGAAGGATAATGGTTCCTGCTGGTACTGTTTAATCAATGTTATAGCTTTAGCTACAAATATGCCTCATTAATCAATGAAAGGAAAGAATATTATGAATATGCAGCTCAGATGAAGCGGGCAGAGAAAAAATCTGCCTGCTTTATGATTCTACGGGAAAATTGCAATTATTAGATTTTCAATATATGTAAAATAATAAAACCGGATATATGAACTGTATCAATTTTTGTATCAGTATATAAATAAAAAATTTCATTGCCAGTTATAGGGTAGTAGTTCTTTGATTGTTACGATTACATCTTCTTTTACCATGACTTCAGTATTAATATTCTCTTTATGAAGCTGGCTTATATATTCACGGCAACGACCACAGGGAGGTAAGATTTTTCCGTCCCAGTTAACAGCAATCATTCTGACTACTCTGTTTTCTCCTGCAGTTACCATAGCAGCAGCTGCTGCATG
>JBEHWO010000777.1:0-2017 GCA_040217695.1 Vulcanimicrobiota bacterium
GAGTGACATACTTACAACCTTTATAGGAGGATTAAATTTATCTTTATTTTCAACAACCCACTGAATACCCTGAATAATATTAGAAAAACTGCCGCTTCCTGACCCGCTCAGAACTTTCACTCCCACGAGAGCCGCATCGGGAGCAGGGCCGATATTTTTCCCGGAAGAACTTGAGCCATTTGCTCCTACGTCACCGGCACAATGGGTACCATGACCGTTATCATCATAAGGTTCTGTTTTGCCATTTACAAAATCTTTAAAACCTATTATCCTGCTCTGTCCCGTCTTACGGTCTGAAAGATCTTTATGAGGGGAAATACCTGTATCTATAACTGCCACAGTAACACCTTTGCCGGTAAAACCTTTATTATTAATTGAAGTGGCACCGACAACAGGAGAGGCCACATCTAAATAGGCATGCATGTCACCGTCAGGTATAACTGCAAGTGTGCCTTTTCTGGCAATTTTAAGTATTTCCTTCGGAGGTATTTCTGCTGCAAAACCTCCGATTATAGGCAGATCAACTTCAATATGACCGCCCTGTGCGAGTATCTCTTCTTTTTTCCTTGCAACCTCTTCCGGTTCTTTTCCTTCTATAATAACAGGGCTCAAACCGTTTTGATTGACTTTAAAACCTTCTGCATCAAGATAATTTTCAAGACATATATGATCAGCCGGAACAGAGCAGGTCTGTTCCTCAGAAACAGGGGCAGCGGGTCTGGAGGGAACGTCTTTTTTCATATTCAACGGGGAAATATTACGGTTATTTGAAAAATTATCACCTGAAATTCTGGTATTCACAAATAATCCTCCTTAACTGATTAAAAAAATGATTTTCTTTTATTAAATTTTCTTTTATTAAATTGCCTGAACTTCACCGTCATAATAAATCTTTTTTATCCTTGGATTGGCTATTAAATCTTTTATTGCCTTTACAGTCAATTCTGCGCCATAGGAATTTATAATAGATAATTTACTTTTAACAGTACCTCCTGCCTGAAGAATCATTTTTTCATCTTCTTCCATTAAATTGTCATTGACCTGAACTATTACAGGAAGTATTTTTTCATCGTCTGACAACATATTACATAACTGAGAACAGATTTTGTCTGCCATAATCACCAATCCTAATTATAAAAAATTTGACTGATAAATTTTGTGTATTCTCTATCCTTATTTATAGTACACAAAACATTTAACAATCTCTGAAATATCTCTCCCTTATTCCCTCTCTTTCTACAATATGATAACATAAAATCATGTCTTATCCAAGTAATAACTTGTTAAAAAAATGTTAACTTTTCGACCATCAACGATTAACATTACTGAAGTGAATAGTGAATAGTGAAAAGCCAGAAAACTTATCTAACCTGGTTTATAAATATAAAAATATTAATTGCTTATGCTCAGGTCAGTAAATAAATAATTTCGGTAAAAGAAAAAACATTACTTTCTATAGAAGGATTTAGTTTGGATAAAAGCGAATAGTATAAATCATTTTGTATTGATATTTATTTGATAATAATTTTTTTATAATAGATGTAATATCAGAAAGGGGGCATTATAGCGCGTGTGGAGTGCTATAAGTTAAGTTTATGAAAGAAGAGAATAACTCTCAGGAAGGAACACTGGATTTACAGTTAGAAGTTGAAAAAAATCCAAATGATTCCAACGCCCATTGTAAACTGGGTATCGCCTATTTCAATGAAGGCAGATACGATCTGGCTGAAAGAGAACTTGAACTTACTCTCAGTCTTGACGAAAAAAATGTTACTGCCTTATGTTACACAGGGCAAATACATCTACAGAGAGGTCAGATAGAGGAATCAAGGAAAAAGCTGCAGGAAGCTCTTGATATAGATCCGAACTCGGTAGAAAGCCATTATCATCTTGGTAATACCTATGCTCAAATCGGAGAGATAGGTCTTGCCATAAAAGAATGGAAAAAGACTATTTCAATAGACGAGAAATACTCTCAGGCCCATTATATGCTTGGAGTAATTTATCTTTATCAGGG
>JBEHWO010000778.1:0-2013 GCA_040217695.1 Vulcanimicrobiota bacterium
CAAAAGGTTTTATAGCAGGATATCTTATTGAAGAACTGTTAAATCACGGCTGGGAAGTCGTAGGTCTGGATAATCTTTCAAAATATGGAGATGTAGAAAAAAGTTATGATACCCACAGTCAATACAGGTTCGTAAAAGGTGATGCAAAAGATACAGATTTATTAAAAGATCTTCTCAAAGACTGTGAGTATTTCCTGGCAGGAGCTGCTATGATAGGGGGTATTACCTATTTCCACGAATTTGCCTATGACTTACTTGCAGAAAATGAACGTATCACAGCATCTTCATTTGATGCTGCTATATACGCTTTTAAAAAGGCAAAACTAAAAAAGATAATGGTAGTTTCTTCATCAATGGTTTTTGAAAGTGGTACAGAGTTCCCCACAAGAGAAGGACATCAATTTGAATGCCCTCCTCCTTTATCCACCTATGGGTTTCAGAAATTAGCTACTGAATATTTTACAAAAGGCGCATGGGAACAGTATAAACTCCCCTATACTATTGTGAGACCTTTTAATTGTATAGGTACTGGAGAAAAAAGAGCTATATGTGATAAAGAAGTAAAATCAGGGAATGTCACCCTTGCATTGAGCCATGTTGTACCGGATCTGGTTCAGAAAATTCTAAAGGGACAGAATCCTCTTCATATACTCGGCAATGGCAATCAGATACGACACTATACTTATGGAGGAGATCTCGCTACAGGTATACGTTTATCTATAGAAAGCGATAAAGCGTTAAATGAAGATTTTAATCTTTCTACCACTGTCTCAACCAGTGTTATAGAACTTGCAGAAACTATATGGAAAAAGATAAAGAAAGATGAACCGTTCAAATATACATGTGATGCTCCTTTTAAATATGATGTACAGAAAAGGTTACCTGATGTAAGCAAGGCAAAAAACATTCTCGGTTTTGAAGCTAAAACGACACTTGATACTTCTCTGGATGAAATAATTCCCTGGATAAAACATCAGGTTGAAACAGGTGGGATTTAAATGCTGGATATTATTATACCTGTATATAATGAAGGAGAGAATATTTCAGCTACTCTGGATGAAATAAATAGGAAGATAAAAACAGAAAACCGTCTTTTTATAGTTTATGATTTTAATGAAGATAATACTTTGCCTGCAGTTAAAAACTATATAAATGAAAAGAAAAAAGAAAATATTCTTCTTCTGAAAAACGATTATGGTAAGGGAGTATTAAATGCTATAAAAAAAGGATTTGATAGAGCAGAACATGAAATGATACTGGTAGTAATGGGAGATTTATCAGACGATCTATGTGTTGTTGATGATATGTATAAAAAAATGCAAGAAGGTTATGACATAGTCTGCGGTTCAAGATATATGAAAGGTGGAAAACAGATAGGAGGGCCTTTATTTAAAAAAAGTCTCTCAAGAATGGCAGGTCTGTCACTTCATATTCTGACAGGAATACCTACTCATGATATATCAAATAGCTTTAAAATGTATCGGAAAGATATAATAAAGAATACTCATATAGAAAGTACTGGAGGATTCGAAATAGGACTTGAAATTTTAGTTAAAGCCTATCTGAAAGGTTATAAAATTACAGAGGTTCCTTCTATATGGAAAGACAGAGCAGCCGGCAAGTCAAATTTTAAGTTATGGACATGGCTACCTAAATATATAAGATGGTATTTACTTGCTATTAAAGGCAGATTTACAGGTTATACTTGTTGATATTACAACTACCAGTTTCCTCTTTGTTAATATAACTGAGACAGGTTTTTACCTATAATTTATTGTATAATGATAAAAAGTATTGACAATTTCCACATTCAAGAGGATTTTTTAGAAGAAAATAGAAAACTATTAAGGTACGATACAAGGAATCATAAAGATAAAAATAGAAAAAATAGAATATAATTTAAAACAGGGAGGTTTATGTTATGTATCAGACAGACAGTAATATTTTTAATCTTGTTCAGAATGGTAATCTAAATGAAGTCAAAGCCTTACTCAGAGCGTGTCGGAAAAATCC
>JBEHWO010000779.1:0-2009 GCA_040217695.1 Vulcanimicrobiota bacterium
AATAAAAAAACAAATATCTTTTATAAAATATTAAAATATGATATTATATAATTACGAAAAAGAGGTCAAGTTATGAAACCTTGAAATCAATTTACACAAATCTTTTATATACAGACATAAAACAACTAATTCACTAAAAAAATTACCGGGAGAAAGCATCAAACTACAGGCCAGCACATCCTGTTAATCCTTTCATCCTGCGCATCCCGGTTCAGACAATTATCAGGAGAAATACAAAAGTGACAAAACTACAGGCAAGCAAATCCTGCTAATCCTTTCATCCTGCCCATCCCGGTCAGACAATTACCGGGAGAAAGGGAAAAAGGAACTAACTACAATCAAGCAATCCTGTAATCCTGCATCCTGCCCATACCGGTTCAGACAATGATGGAAAGAAAGGTAAAAAAAATAAAGATATGGAAAATATATTTTTTTTCTGGTGGCTTAAATATACAATAACTTCTCAGGAAGGAAAACACATATCGGATGTAATTGAAGATGTCAAAAAAGATATACCTGATTTTGAAGAGCTAAAAATCACTGTAAAAGAAACTGAAAAACTTTACAGATTAATGGAAGAATATCTTGACTGCTATCGAAAGACCGGTAATAATCTTTATCTTCAAAAGATAGAAAAAGCCAATCAATCAGCAAACAGGTATTTAACAGAAGCCTATAAAAAACTTGATTTCTTCAATAAATTTACTCCTGTTGCAGAAGAAGCCTTTCTGGAAAAAGAAGCTACAAAAATAGTAGATTCATCAGGTATTTTTACCGGTATGAAACATGTATTGAACAGTTATTTCAAGGGAACCATAGAAGAAGATAAAGTTCTGGATTATCTTGACGGGCTGAGAGATATAATTTATGAATTACAGGAAGAAGAAGTTACACAATTATCAGAAACAAAAGAAGAACTTTTCAATCTTCAGGCTTCCACGGAGGCTGCAGGTTTTGCTACTTTATTAAAAAAAGCATTGAATAATCTGGAGGAAGGACTTGAATTAATAGAAAAATCTTTACGAAAAAATAGTTTTACCGATGGAGAAAAAGGTTTATTACAAACCCGCAGAGGTCTTATAGAAATTAAAGTTATTGAAATGCTGGGCGAAGCGGGAGGTGTTATAAAATGAAGAAATGCTATTCTACCTGGTATATAGATGAAACGATAAAAGACATCCGTAATAATGAAGAAAACAGAGAAAAATATATTGAAGATTTACGTAAAGCTCTGGCCTGGTTCAGAGATGTTTTAAATTACATGCCCGATACGGAAAATATAAAAAAATCTACTGTTAAAGCACTTGAGGAATTTCAGAAAAGGCCTTATTTACAGAATAGAGAAATACTGAAAAATCTGGAACATGCCGGTTCCATTCTGGCAAAACAGGAAAAAACCCTGAGGCATCTCATAAGTTTCTGCTATCCTGCCGAAGAGGTTTCTGAAGAATTACTCCCATCTTCAGTTCCTCTTTCTGTAACAGGCGCTTTCAAAAAAGATGAATCTCTCATAGAAAAACTCGAGCAGGCAAAGAAAAAATCTGACATTCTGGAGTTACTTCCATATTTTAATGAATTGTCCGGAGAAAAAATAGAAAAAATCTCTTCAAGGATTAAACTCAGAAGATATGATAGAAATACTATTTTATTCAATGAGGGAGAAACTGCACAGGACATATATATCATTAAAACAGGAGAGATAAAACTTTATAAAAAAATTAACAGTCATATAATAGATATTGCAGGACTCAACAGAGGAGATATGTTCGGTGAAATGGGCGTTATTTCAGATGAACCGAGAACATTATCTGCAACTGTATTTTCCGGCAGGGCAGAATTATATGTAATATCCGGGAGTGATTTTCTGAATATCCTTCATAACTACTATGAATTAAGACTTAAACTGGCAAGAATCCTCTGCAATAGAACCGAAGAATCCTGCAGTCGTCTGATAAAACAATATAGCTATGGTAAAGACATGGAAAAACTCCTCATAGCAACAAGAAAAT
>JBEHWO010000780.1:0-2007 GCA_040217695.1 Vulcanimicrobiota bacterium
TTCATCCGGTAAAGGAATAGAAAAAATACTGCCATGCAATAAGTTACAATAATTTTTATTAACTTTTTTATAGAAATTTAATGCATTTATTGATATGTCAAGGGCAATAATTGATAGCTTATGTCTGATTTCTGTATCTACCTGTCCTCCTCCGCATCCTGCATGGATTACTTTTGAACCATTATGGAAATATTTTGTTACAAAATGGTTTAACGTTCTTTTAATTATATATTTTCTGTAAAAAGCTGCTATTGCATCATATATAAGTCCAGAGGTATTTTTTTGATTTTCCCAATAGTTATCCCACTCTGATGATATATCATTGGATAATTTGGCTTCTTGTGTAAATGGAACTGAATGCTCAAATTTTTCTTTATTGAATAAAGTATTTAAATATATACCTGTTAATAGTTTCAGACTATTCAATATATCGTTAAATGCCATTTTTGAATGTCCATAGGTACGTGCAGGTAATTTAATAGGTATTTCTGCAATTGAAAATTTATTTATATGTAAAATATATAAACTTTCAAAAAAGAATGAGTAACTTAAAGAACTAACTAACTTAAATACATTATGAGGAATCTTTGTGAGATTGTAAAGCCTGAAAGCGCCGCTGGCGTCATAAGGCATTTTTAGCAATAAGGTAGTTAGAAAATGTCCTGTTAAAGTTAATATTTTTCTTATTAAATTCCATTCTTCCAGGCTATCCTTTAATATATAACGTGATGTAACTACTACATCATAATCTTTTGATTTATCTATCATAGCTGTAATATAAGAAGGATTGTGCGTGAAATCACAATCCATTGTGATTAACGTATTGTAATGGTTCTCATAAGCCCATTTTATTCCGCATTGATGTGCGCTGCCTATACCTGCTTTGCCATTTCTGTGAATTACGTTTATATCTTTATATTTTTTACATAATTCATCAATAACTTTACCTGTACCGTCAGGTGAGTTGTCATCTATAAATAAAATATCTGCTGGTAGTTTTAAATTGATCAATTCATTACACATTTTTTCAACATTATCTCGTTCATTATATGTTGGTATAAAAATTAATATTTTATTATTTTTCATCAAAATGCCATCCTTCATTTATTAATAAAATTTTTATCATTTCTTTAAAATTCACTTTGGGTTTCCAGCCGGTTGCATTCGTCAATTTTTCATGATTCCCACATAAAATATTATTTTTTCTATTTATAATATGTTTATTTTCTTCTATATGGTTTTCCCATTTTAAACCGAGATATGTAAACGTTGTGTCTACAAACTCAAGAACTGTATGTAATTGCCCTGTAGCAATAATAAAATCATCTGCGCTGTTGATATTTAATATTTTGTACATAGCTTCTATGTAATCAGAAGCATATCCCCAGTCTGATTTTGCACTGAGATCTCCTAATACTATCCTGTCACATTTTTTATTTTTAATATCAATTGCTCCTTTAATAATTTTTTTTGATAAAAATGTTTCTTTACGAAGATGTGATTCATGATTATAAAGAATTCCACTTGATGTAAATATACCATATTTATTCCTATAATAACGGCATAATAATAAGCCGTCTAATTTTGTAATACCGTAAATAGAATTTGGAGAAAAAGGAGTATTTTCATCCTGAATATTAGAACTATTGCAACAAAAAATATGAGAAGAAGATGCATAGAAAATTTTTGTTTTTCCACATAAGGTTTTTATAGCTTCAAGAAAATTCATCAATGAAAAGACATTGATTTTATAGCTTTGATGAAATAAATACATTTCATCTATCGGTTTATCTTCTGACGATTGATGAAATGCCGCCAGATAATAAATTTCGTCAGGCTTAATAGTCTTTAATAGTTGAAAAACTTCTTTGCTATTATTAATATCAACATGCTCGGTCCAGGGTATTCCATGAGATTTAATTGTTTCCTTATCTATTCCTAACAGAGTATATTGTTTTTTTAATAAAAAACCATATAATAACCTACCATCCTGTCCATCGGATCCTA
>JBEHWO010000781.1:0-2002 GCA_040217695.1 Vulcanimicrobiota bacterium
GTCATTAAATTCTATTTTTAGACTAATTAACAGAATTAGGGTTGGTAAACTTTAATTGATAGTTAATCACTGAAGGCTTACGAAAATATTAAGGTATCAGGATTACGAATTAAACTTTAACAAGTATGTGGTGTGAAGGAGACGATTAGAATATTAAGGGGGAATTTTTTATTATGAGAGAACAACTTCTGGATTTTTTAAAAAGAGAATTAATAGGTCCGGATCCTGTGTCTCCTTATATACAGGATAATGGAGAGGAAATTTTATCAGACCCACCATCACACAGATATGGAGCAGGAATTCTTTTTCCGTCAGGTATAACCATAAGAGAAAAAGAAGAAGATGAAGCTAAAGACACCACCATTCATAACGTATATTTAGAAAATCCGGTAAATGATTATGTTTAAAATCTCACGACCGTATCTTCTCCTGAAGATGAAAAAGATGCTGCAGATGATGATGTTTTAAATCTTGCAAATTCTTTCCTTCCATCTGCTATGGGGCTTACCTGTTTCCTTGAACCCCCAAATTCAGGACTAAAAGTGGAAATTAAAGCGGCAGGATACAGAAAAGTGCAAGAAGATAATAAGGAAACAAAAATAAAACGATATTATAGGATGCCTCTTGATACGGAAATAATTATTCCTTCTGACAGAATACCGGCTAAAAGAGGAGGAGCAATTGAATTTAATATAAAAAAAGAAGAAAGAGAAACAGGCCTTGCTCTTAATATAAGAAACAGAACCATGCCGCACTTGGAAGCATCAGGCAAATATTTTCTTACTTTTACACTTATAAATAGATTGAAAGATACAGGTGTTGATAGAGATGAGAAATGTTTTTATCAGGTATGGTTCAGAATTTCTGCGGTAGATTCTACTGAATGTTTTGAGCATTGTCAGGAAAAACCTCCCGTTCTGGATAATGATGATGAACGTTCAGTAAGATTACTTTATAGGAATGAGCTTACCTTTACAACCGGTCATGGGTGCGCACCTGGATGGGTGGAAGGAAAAAATAAAAGAGCTGTAAGTATATCGGCAGAGGTAATGCCAGTATATGAAATAAAACCCATTGTTCCTGCACGTTTTGATGATATAAGACTCAGAATGTATGATATGAGTGATTATGGTAATACAGACTTTATGATTGAGAACCTTCACCGTATCTGTAGTAAATATGCTGAATGGATTGAGAATAAAGAAAAATATGTCAGTAATGAATTTAAAGAAGAATTTTATGAAACGGCAGTTAGACATATTTCGTTATGTAAGAAATGTTTTGTCCGTATGAAAGATGGTATAAAACTTATAGAAACAGATGATAGGGTTAGAAGAGCTTTTATGCTTATGAACAGGGCAATGCTGAGCCAGCAGATACGATATGGTCTAAATTTGAGAAAATGGAAAAAACAGGATAAAAATGACTTCACAGTTGCTGGAGTCAGAGAACCAGATCTTCATTCTCCATCAACATGGCCTGACTTTTCACATGATAAAAAAATTAATACAAGATACGGTTCTTGGAGACCTTTTCAGATAGCTTTTATACTGATGAACATTCCTTCCATAGCAGATCCTTTCAACAGAGAAAGGGGAACTGTGGAACTTCTCTGGTTCCCTACCGGTGGAGGAAAAACAGAAGCCTATCTTGGATTGACTGCGTTCAGTATTTTTCTGAGAAGATTAAATGATCAGGATGACGAAGGAACTTCTGTTCTTATGCGTTATACTCTCAGACTGCTTACAGCACAGCAATTTCAGAGGGCTGCTTCTCTTATATGTGCCTGTGAAAAAATACGCATGGAAAATATTGCAGAACTTGGAGAAAAACGAATAACACTGGGACTCTGGGTTGGATCCGGACTCACCCCGAATAAAATTCAGGATGCGGTAACTGCCTTTAATAAACTTACATCGGGACAGCCTTCGGAAAATCCCTTTATAATATTAAAATGTCCATGGTGTGGTGCACAGATGGGTTTTTTGAAGGAATCAGGGCG
>JBEHWO010000782.1:0-1996 GCA_040217695.1 Vulcanimicrobiota bacterium
AAAGATCTGGTTTTCTTGAGTGTAATCTTAAGAAAAAAATACCAGAAAAAAAATAACCAGCAAGAGAATATCATCCAACCAAAATAATCATGAGTAAAAGTAACGGCAGAATGTGTCCCAAATAAATATCCAACCAATGCAATAAGAATTACACGCAAAATATTAGAAAAGAATGTTCCTAGATATCCAATCCCAATCAACGCTATGTTTTTTGGATTTATTATAAATGGGAAACTTATTAATACAATAAGTGTGGCTATAGTAAAGGTACCTAAAGACCAGAGCCCAGCGCAATTTTCAGTAATCAGCAAACTAATCAATTCACCGTTCAATGATTTGAATGTAATTAGATTTCCGTGTATTTCAACTGCTATCCCCATTGCTTGTAATATAAAAACCGTGAAATACGTGATTATGGGAATAAATAAGGAAGATAACCAATTAAAATCATCAATCAAAAGTTCATATATCTGGAAACCAATTACTGCAACTGATGGAATTAAAACCGGATATGTTAATAATCTATATCCAAAATAACTAAAATATACCACACTTAATCCAGAAAGAATGATTGAAAAATCACCTAATGAGAAAGGGGGATGACCAAAACCCAAAGGAATGTTCAATATCCCAAGACATACCAATCCAATCCCTAGAACAATAAAAAATATTTTTTCCTTTGTTTCTAGATGCGGCTTTTCCTTTCCGGAAAGATAAAGGAGGCTTATTATTGCAAAAATCCAGATGATAATTGCATCCATCTTAAAAAAAGACCACGATGAAAAAAGGAAAAAAATAACCAGTGATGTAATTAAGAGGAATATCCAGAGGTATATTATTTGGCCATATGTAAAAATTTTGTTTTTAGAGGAAAAATCATCTGAATCTTTAATAAAAATCACAATTATTATCCTTTTTTTATCATTAATAAAAATTTTGTATTAATCTATTTTTCTTTGTTTTATATGTGATATGCAGAAGAGAAGTCCAAGGATCATGGAAATTGATACGGCCAATGTGGGAAATTCAGGAATAATAATCGAATCATTAATGCAATTTTCCGATATTCTGAACTGTTTCAAATGAGGACTCACCCCATTCATCCCAATTGTATTTTTTGGAATACCTACCTCAATAACATAATTTGGTTTTCCATTATCGGTTATTGTCATCCAATTATTATTATATGCGATTGATGCTGGAACAGCACTGATTGATCCACCAGGTAAAACGCCTATGACAACATCAACATTAGGAGGGATTACATCACCTTTACCTTCCCAGTCAGGGAGGTATACTATAGTTCCCTGGGGATATATTCCTTCCTCCCCAAAAACTATTCCATATTCATATCCGAATTCACCCGTTCCTGAATTCCAATCGGCATTAATTGCTAGATCTCCAGGTAGGTATTGGCCGCGAAGAGAAGGGTCAACTGAGGTAACAACAGCAACATAGACAGTTGTGGTATCTTCACCAAGGTAAAAAGCCTCAAGATCATATGGCTCTCCACCTATTGGTTCGGGGAATGGACCGCCTTTTCTTGTCATGACCTTATCCTCATAAAATGCATTAAACACGGCACCAGTTCCGGTAATGTGTACCCCTGAAGGAGTTCCCCATCTTGGATCTTTATTATCTTCGACTATGAATGAAATTCCATTCATCGGTAGCCAGGTTTCATTAATCGCCCAATCATCGGTAAGTAATTTGGAAAGACCCCACTCACTCAAATCTGCATCAATTGTCGGTGTGAATCCAAGCGCAGGTACAACCATAAGACCTACAAATAGCATAGCCATTAAGAAGTATGTTTTTTTCATTATACTCCACTCCTCAAGCGAGTAACATATTTTCATTATTGTATATATAACTTTCTATTATATGAATGGTTCTTATCACATAATTATATGAGGCAAATTGTATATTTTACTTATCAGAAAATAAATAGTTTAAATTTTTTTGAATGAATAGGACTTACGCGGTTGACCGAAAG
>JBEHWO010000783.1:0-1991 GCA_040217695.1 Vulcanimicrobiota bacterium
CATCAGAATATCTTCTTCTTATCAAGGGAAAGGCATCGGGGAAAAAGGAGTAAAGTGGCTTACTGAATATGTTTTTAAAACCTATTCTCACATAATGAGAATTGAAGGCTATACAAGGGAAGATAATCTGGCAATGCGTAAAGTCTTTGAAAAGTGCGGTTACATAAAAGAGGCCCATCACAGAAAATCCTGGCCCGGCCAGGAGAATGTATATTTTGATTCAGTGGGCTACTGCATACTCAGGGAAGACTGGGAGGAAAATAAGATAACTCCTGTTAAATGGGATGACCGTGTGTTTTAAAGTGTTGATTTAACAACCTAACTTAATAATTATTTTATCTTTCTGAGGGATTTCACCCGACACTATAAAAATCTAAGCTGGTTCATATCATTTTTGTGATGATGGAAATCAGTCTTTCGGCGCTTCAGGCCAAATTTCGTCAGGTTTGGCCGGGTCTGCTTGATCTGCCCCGAGTCGTTCAGCATTGATTTCAGCAAAGACAAAATTCTCCGGATGCACAGGAACATTAGCAAGGCGCCTCAACATAGCAAGCTGCCCTGCATGAGTCATAGCATCGGAAAAAGGGCCCTGAAGCAATCGTTCTTCTGACATATGATGTAACAGAGGTGTACCGGCCTCAATATGTCGCCCGAGTTCCTCAAGCATATTGTGAAAACGTATGATTTCTTCATACAAAGATGGAAGCGGATCAGCTTTATATTGACCATCGATGAAAAAGGTACGGGCGTATCCCAGCACACCTGTCATATGTCGAACCAGTTCTGCAGGAGTGCGTATTTCATTCCCTGCCTGAAATGTTCCAAAGTCTGCCGGAGCATCCCGCAAAGCTTTCTGTGTACGATAGGCAAGAGCTGCTAAAAAATGGCGGAGTAATTTTTGTTTATCATTCATAATCTATAGTACCTCTTAATCTATTAAGCTGTTTTTACAATACGCAAACCTGTATAATCATTTTTGTCTTCCGGGGAAAGGTGTCCATACATACCATGTGAAATAGAATAACAGTAAAAAAATGCTTTATTATCACCATTTCCCAATTGAAATACTCTATTACCTATATCAATTAAATCTAATTTATCACTTTCTTTTTTACTAAACATATACTTCCATTCTGCTTCTGTAGGAATTCGATATCCTTTTTTAGATATATCACAGGTAATATCTGGAGGAACTCCAGAATAACAACAGTCTTTTGAAGATAAATCCGGGCTATTCATTGTCATCCAGTTACAGTATTTTACTGCATCATACCAGCTTAAATTGACTGCAGGCAAATCATTTCCGGGATTTAGATGATTGGGATCGTACCGGGAATATTCTTTATTTGTTATTTGAGTTTTGCCCATATAAAATGAATTAATTTCTACGTCTGTCCTTTTGTAGTTTACATCCATTTTAATCTTTCCATGTGAAATTAAAGTCATTTCCGGGAAAATAGGTTTTTCAGGTTCCAATAAGTAACCAAGGGTATATATACCAAATTTTTTACTTTTAATTATTGCATAACCATCTTTTGATTTTTCTACTGAAAGCTTTTCGCGAGATTTTTCTGTAAATTCTCTCCAGGTTATTTTACCGGTCAAGTGCAGCCCCGACAGTTTTTTATACTTTAATTCTGAAATTGGGTAACATATACTGATTTCTTTTTTAAACTGTAAATCCTGCGGAGAAAATTCATGTGGCATAATGTAAGAAAAATTATTTTTATTATTGAATTCTTCATCTAAATAAAATCCATGTTTATATTCAAGTCCATCTGGAATAACTCCAATTTTTATTTCTAATGTTTTATCTAATGCACCTCTGGGGATAATAAGTTTTAAATTGGAATAAGGGTGGATAACTATTGCACCATCAGTTCCTACATCTACAGGTATATAAGTTGGTATTGGTGTATGTTCCGGCCTGATGCCCATAGTCATAGAATAATCTGGTTCAGGGACAGGCTTATGGGTTACCAATGGAGGTG
>JBEHWO010000784.1:0-1990 GCA_040217695.1 Vulcanimicrobiota bacterium
ACTTTACATATAATATTCTCAGAAAGTTTTTTTGTCAATAGTTTTGAAGGAGAAAAACGGGGGAACTAGAAAAATATATACGTAACGCGTAACGCGTCACGCGTTACGCGTAAAAGCATTACGTATTACTTATCACGATTACAGGAGAGTGATTGATTTGAAATTAAAAATGATAGTAATTTTTATTGCAGGATGTCTTGCAAGTTCTATAATTACCTCTGTAGCAGGAAGTAAACCCGTTCTGGTGGGACTTAATTTTATGGCAGGGAAAAAGCCTACCTCTATTGTTACGGGTGATTTTAACAGGGATAAATTTCCCGATCTTGCCATTACAAACGAAAAAGATAATAATGTTTCTGTTTTACTCGGGAACGGCGATAATACCTTTCAGCCACAGAAAATTTTTGCCGTCGGAGAAGAACCGAAAGCTGTTATAACAGCAGATTTCAATAAAGACGGCCATGCAGATCTGGCAGTGGCCAATAAAGGATCAAATAATGTAACATTTTTGCTTGGCGGCGGCGACGGATATTTTCAGCAGGGCGGAACATATCAGGCAGGAGAAGAACCGTCAGCCCTTACATCAGGAGATTTTAATAATGATATGATCGCCGATATTGCAGTGGCAAATTATAAATCAGATGATATTTATATATTAACCGGCAGAGGAGACGGCACATTTCAGAGTGCAGGCAGTCTGCATATAGCAGAAGGCCCTCTGTCTCTCTCTACCGGCGATTTTAACGATGACCACCAGGTAGATCTTGTCTGTGCCAATTATAAATCCAACAATGTGTCTGTTTTTATTAACCAGTAAGGGAGTGAGCAGTGACCGGTGAGCAGTGAACAGTAGCGGCCGGGGGGGATTCTACCCGTCACGCGTTACGCGTTACGCGTCACGTAATACTCATCACCCATTACGCATTACGCATCACGCATCACGCATTACGATTTTTATGAAACGATACGAACAATTTATAAATAAATTCAGTGGAAAAATACTGAAAAAGGAACCTCTGTGCAAACACAGTTCCTTTAAAATAGGCGGGCCTGCAGATATAATGGTTATGGCCGGCAATACAGATGTTCTTGAAGAATCTGTTAATCTCTGTATTGAGTTTAATATACCTTTTTTTATACTCGGAGGAGGAACAAATATAGTTTTTCACGATAAGGGCTTTCGAGGAATAGTTATAAAGAATTTATGTAATAATTATTCTGTGGAAGGAGAAAAGGTATTTGTTGAAAGCGGAGTTATTATAAGCAGGTTTGCAGAGGATATGGCCGGAAGATCTCTAAAAGGGCTTGAAGCCCTTGGAGGACTTCCCGGTACTGTTGGAGGTGCCATAGTCGGCAATGCAGGTGCCTATGGCGCATCTATAGGAAATGTTCTGATTTCTGCAAAGATTTTTCTTTTTAAAGAAAGAAAAACAGTTGAAGTGGAGAGGGATTTTTTTGATTTTCGCTACAGATATTCCCGTATTAAAACAGGTGAAGTAAAATGTGTGATTCTGTCTGCTAAACTTCGTATGGCACAGGGGAACAGGGATGAACTTCTAGCAGTTATAGAAAAAGACAGATATAAAAGAAAAACCCTTCATCCGACAGAACCTTCTGCCGGATGTATCTTTAAAAATATAGAATTTTCCGACGAAGAATTTACAGATGGTCTGAAGCAAAAAAAGTATTCCCCTTCTCTGGAAGGCCTGATTGTTCATAATAAATTGCCGGCAGGGAAATTAATTGAACTGGCAGGGCTTAAAGGTGCATCTTCAGGCGATGCCTGTGTTTCACCTGTTCATGGAAATTATATAGTAAACAGGGGAAAAGCTACATGTGAACAGATTAAAGAACTTATCTCCATTGTAAAAAAGAAGATAAAAGAAGATTTTAATATAGATTTTGAAGAAGAAGTTTTGTTTATACCTGAAAAGCTGTAGCAAATCTATAGATTTTAGGGGTTGTAAAAAAATAACCTTATCATAATTAC
>JBEHWO010000785.1:0-1989 GCA_040217695.1 Vulcanimicrobiota bacterium
ACTGACATATTATACCGGGTAAAGATGTTATAAGAACACCTGTCAATAAATATTCAATGGAAACCTTTATACCGAATAAAGGTAATATAAAAAAATATATCATACCATATGTAAACCTGGAACATATCATCGAAAGCACTACACTTATATAAATATTTAGCCTTTTAACAAAAAATCCTGCCATATATCCGTATACGCCCAGTTCACATGTCATGGCTATAACAAAAGGGAAAGGCGGCATACCCGTTAAAAGAGAACTTAACAGTGGAGCCAGTGTACCTGCTATAAGCCCTGAAACACTGCCTGTTGAAAGTCCTGCCATAAGTACAGGTATATGCATTGGTAAAAAAGTTTTTCCCAGGCCGATAA
The DNA here is from genome assembly GCA_040217695.1 of Vulcanimicrobiota bacterium. Classification (GTDB taxonomy): domain Bacteria; phylum Vulcanimicrobiota; class SpSt-956; order SpSt-956; family JAKJGF01; genus CALARM01. The sequence goes on from JBEHWO010000785.1 coordinate 370, forward strand.
CATGAAAAAAAGAAGGTAACAGTATGGCCAGAGCTATAAATAAACCTGTAATAACAATCTGCCCGGTTTTCATCATGCCTTTTCTTCAACGGTTTCAACAGCAAGAGTATTTTCATGAGGCCTGGATAAAAATCCCGCCCATTTTATAAGAGAATCAATTATTATAATACAGAGAGCAACTATCATTATAACAGTAAGGAGAATATTCAGATAACTGTGTATGGGAAGAAAATTATCTCTTATACTGAGATAACCTGCAGATACGGTAGTAATGGTCATAAATATCATGGGCACGAGTGTTATGGCCATATATTTTGCTTTTCCGAGTTTTATTATTATAGTCGTTCCGATGCAGAGTGCTATGGCGGAAAGCAATTGATTTGCAATACCGAACATAGGCCATATGGTTGATATATTTCCTGTATGGATAAAATAACCCCATGACAGTACAACAAGAGCACTGCATATTATAGTTCCCGGCATCCAGTCGGTCTTATTGAAAGGAGCATAGATTTTGCCGAAAGCTTCCTGAAAGAGAAACCTTGCAACTCTTGTACCTGTGTCTATTGTAGTAAGAATAAAGAGAGCTTCGAACATAATGGCAAAATGATACCAGTAACTCATAAAGCCGTAAAGTCCCGGTATTGCCGAAAAAATCTGTGCCATACCGACTGCCAGAGATACTGCTCCTCCCGGCCTTCCTGCAATATTTTCCCCTACTTCTGCCGACAGCTGGTTGAGATGAACAGGAGTAAGCCCGAGAGTGGCAAATTTTTCAGGAGAAACATTTATGGCGAAATAATCTGCAGGTACAAGGGCACATGCAGCAATAAGAGCGGTAAGTGAAACAAAAGCCTCTGCAATCATTGCTCCGTAACCTATAAAGAGGGCATCGGATTCTTTGCCTATCATCTTCGGTGTCGTCCCGCTTCCTATAAGGGAATGGAAACCTGATATGGCGCCACAGGCTATGGTGATGCAGACAAAGGGAAATACATGGCCGGGAATTATGGGGCCTCCGCCATGGATATACTGTGTCACAGCCGGTATCTCAAGATTCGGGTGAACTATTATGATACCGATAGTAAGAAAGGCTATAGTGCCCAGTTTCATATAGGTGCTCAGATAATCTCTCGGACATAGGAGCATCCATACAGGTAATACAGAAGCTATAAAGCCGTACAATACTATGGCAAGAGTCACACCGTTTTTATCCATAGTAAAAATAGCTTTCAGAGGGCTTTCGGGGATATATTTTCCGAATATGACAGCCAGAAGAAGACATGTAACGCCTATTACAGTGGCTTCCTTTATTTTACCTTTTCTGAAACGATACATATAAAGGCCCATAAATAAAGCTATAGGAACTGAACAGCCAATAGTAAATACTCCCCACGAACTTTCCTTCAGGGAATTGACTACTGCAAGGCCAAGACCTGCAAGGGCTATAACAATGATAAATATAACGGCAATTGCAGTCGTAATGCCTGACAAAAAGCCCACTTCTTCCCCTGCTATTTCTGCGAGAGATTTGCCTTTATGTCTTATGGAAGCAAATAACACTACCAGGTCATGCACTGCTCCTGCAAGAACAGAACCGATAAGTATCCACAGTAATCC
>JBEHWO010000786.1:0-1987 GCA_040217695.1 Vulcanimicrobiota bacterium
TGGGAGTATATATTTCCTCTAATTCCTTTTGAGTTATACTGCTCTTAAATCTTGGATATACAGTTTCATGAATACAGGGCAAGTTAATTCCTCCATAATCATTTTAACCCAATTCTTTAATTCTTCGATAGAATGTGCCTCTATTTAAATTTAGCTTTCGCATCGCTTCAATTGCTGTAATATCTCCTCTTTTCCAGTTATTAACTACTTTTTCCCATTCATCAGGCATATCAATTCTTGGCCTACCAAATTTTTTTCCTTTTATTCGAGCGGCAAGAATACCTTCACGTTGACGTTGCATCATATTTTCCCTTTCAAGCTCTGCCATAGCACCAAAAATAGTCAACATGAATCTTCCCTGGGGGGTGGATGTATCAATATTTTCTTTTAACGAAACCAATACAATCTTTTTATCTTCAAGTTTTTGAATTATGTAAATCAAATCCTTTATACTGCGGGCAAGACGAGATATACTTTCAATATATAGGGTATCTCCTTCTCTAAGATAATCAAGCATTTTTTTTAGTTCAGGCCGGTCAGTATTTTTTCCAGATAATTTTTCTATAAATATTCTATTCATACCTATCTCGGATAATGATATTTCCTGTCTGTCTGTGTTTTGTTCTATGGTAGACACTCTAATATAACCAATTTTCGCCATGCTATGCTCCTTTAAATCTTCAGAATCAAATATATCATATGTGTCACATAAAGACCAAATAGACTTTTGTGATATCACAAAATATAAATTCAAGACTTTTGTGATACTATTTTATCATGTCACAATAACCCTACCTTTTGTGACAAATTAAATAAAAATACAAATAAAGTAAGCACATGGTATAATATTAAGTAGGAGTTATTTTCTATTGGTTAAAATAAGGTATAATACTTTCCTACTTTGTTGTTGTTTTTTACACGAACGGTTGCCTTACCTCAATTATAGTGGATAAAAATAATTCCGAAAGGTAACGTATAGCAGAATGAAAACAAACAATGTCGGTATAGAAGAACTTAAAAAAAATGCCCCCCCTTTTCATGCTATTATCCCTGGGATTCTGGTTTCTATTCCCTGTGGATTTATTTTATCAATTACAATAACGGATACAATGATGTATCATAATCCGTATCATAATCTGTATCCGTTAATATTCCCCTTTTGTAATATCCTTTTTTCTTTAATCTTAGGGATAGCTATTTCATATGGAATAAAGAGAAAAAAATATGGAAACAAAAGAAATATTTTTATTTTGATAGTTTTCTGTTCATTTCTTATTTATTTCTTTATTTCTATTATTTTTATGTATATATTATTTAAAACTGGTTATGCAGGTGGTGGCTTATTAGCTTTATTAAAATCTAATGTTCATATGTTCAGATTTAATGAATATGTAGAGTTTTTTCTCTGGGTGTTACGTATCTGGCCTTTAAGATATTTTGAAGGACTCTGGCTATACACAGGTATTATGGCTAGATCCGAACTCCAGTGGGAATTATTAGCTGCGATGGTAAATATATTACTCTGGTTTATTCAGTTTTTCATTACTATTTTCTTTACCTGGAAATATATTATTTACACCTGTCCCTGGCTTTCAGAAGTTTCGGAAATTGTCAATAGTTTGAGACAGATTCCGATTTAAAATTAATTACCCTCCCTTCGATGATTTTTCCGGTGGATTTATCCATACTGCATCCGGCACCTGCGGTGGATTTGGAAATTTTTTCACAAATCTTTCTGAATGCTTTTCATAAGCTGTCTTTAAAACAATTTGTCTTTGCTCTATTACAGATTTTTCCTGTCCATAATGAAGTACACCTGGTCGCATTAAAGCAATACCACTGTGATAGTGCTCCCAGTTGTACCACTTAAAAAAATTTATACAGAAACTTCTGGCATCCTGAATACAACCAAATCTGTTTGGAAATTCCGGTCTGTATTTCAGGGTTTTAAATTGACTCTCGGAAAAAGGATTGTCATTGGAAACAT
>JBEHWO010000787.1:0-1984 GCA_040217695.1 Vulcanimicrobiota bacterium
TAAAAGTAACATCAATGAACCCAAATTTATTTATATAAGCTTTTATTATACCTTCAGGAATAGGAATAGATAAAGAAGGTAATCTTCCGTTTAACCAAGATATTACTTTATACTTTGCTTTTTTTTCATCAGATTGTAATGTCCATTCAACGTAATATTTATAAATTACTGATATTTGTTTTTTATGAGTATTATCTTCGGGAATAGGAAATATGTTATTATAATTCTGCACCCTGACAGCCACGACTATCACACAGAGAACTATTATTAACTCTATTATTGTTATGATATTTTTTCTCATAGTAATTATATTATACCCAAAAATAGGTTTAGCAACAATCAATACAGAGCAAATGAGACCGGAGGAAATTCTTATTCTATTACGCTCCTGGCTTTATAAAATTTCATATAATTGTAAAAAAGTTTATGTCACTTTTGATTTTTTGAAAACTGATACAATTTTTTTAATCACCTAATAAATAAAGCAAGTCATAGCAACACTTTCCCAACAATGAAGAACTAATACATAATTAGTTCTTCATCACGTAAAAGAAAAAAATAAGGCAAAATGTCCGACTTTTGATATCTCAGGGTGGTACGTTCTTGATTGCCGCAGCCGGTACATTTTTATTTGCCGATTCTCCCGGCTATTTGCTGACAGCCCCGGCATCTCAAGCAATTGTCAGCTTGCACCGGTCCGATAAAATCCGGAGGAAGCAGGTTCTATCAGCATAGCTCCATAGAGCCGAGCTTTGCAAATAAAGGAACTGCTGCAGGCAGAGCTTGCACATAGCACGCAGGCAAAAGAGCATGAGCAGTGCAGAGCAGCATGCAGAGCATTAAAAGAAATGCTGCAAGCAGGGCCGGGAGCAGCAAGGCTGGCAGAGCTGGCAACCCATACTGCCCCCACCCTCTGAACCGATCTTATTGTTGTTGTCAGTTCGTTCGTCAAAACCGATCATGAATTGCTCAGGCAAGAGCCGAAAGGTAGACGTAGATTGGCAGCGAAGCAAGTTTAAGAATCGTGACACAGTGATAGGTAAGAGACTATCCTTTATCCATTTCTGGACAGTCGGATAGCTCTTTTCCCCCACTTCACACGGTGCGTGAGTTTTTCAACTCACACCGCGTTCCACCGAATTATAACTTTTATTCTTTTAATTTATTCCTGAACGATAGAACTTTATTCCATATCTTCTTGGATAATTCATTACTAAAATCTTTCAAAGAATGTATTAAACTATGACAATTAGAATGCATTGTTGCTAAATTTTGGACTCTATTAATTTCTCCTATTGGGATTACTGTATTTATATGGTGTGTTTCAACATCTTTATCATCATCAATTACTTTTCCACATAATCTACATCTGCCTTTATCAACATTGTAAACATATCCTCTATTCATAAAGAATTCAAAATTATAGATTGTTTTAATTCTTCTGTTATAGGCAATAATTTCAGAATATTTATCTGATAATGTGAGGTCTTTCCTGTTTAAACTTCTACCTTTACCCGTCCGGACTTCATATAATTCTCTACCTTCTGCAGAGTATATTGTTTCCATCGGATTTTTTCGTCTTTCTGCTGTCCATCTCACAAAATTCAGTCTTGTTACTCCTATCCAGAAATCCTTATACTTTAGAGCCACTACAACCTGATTTCGTTCTTTATGAATTTCTGTTAGATTTCGAGTTGCTTTTGCTGGTATCCAATCTACTTTCGTTGATTTATATCTGCTCAGAGCCTTATATATCAATCCACTTAATTCATAACTTGCCTTCTTTACTGTATGACTAATACTGCTTGCTACTTTGTAATAGTTTAATATTCCTCGAACTTTGCAATTATAAAGATTTATTTTATGAATTAGACTATCCATATTACCTGATTTCTTAAAATCGTGAATGTTTTTCTTCAGTTCCTGAACTTTTCCGGCAAATCTTTCTTTATCTGGCTTTCCCTGCATTATAATACCGCTTTTA
>JBEHWO010000788.1:0-1980 GCA_040217695.1 Vulcanimicrobiota bacterium
TGTGATGTCAAAACCCTCTCTTATTTTACGAGGCTTTCCTATATAATGGTTGAGATCGAAAAACAAACTGGAATTAAGTCAAAACCCTCTCTTATTTTACGAGGCTTTCCTATTCTTGTCTGTACAGCCATTACAGTGCAAGGCTTTCCACATCCTTTTCCGCCAACTACCAAAAATGCTTTTAAAAAACAGACAAAAAATGCTATTTTTGCATCAATGAGAAACATCAAACCATTATGGTATAAGACTTCCTCCAACCTGCACTGTTTTTGAATATTTTTAATAACCAGTGTCAACTTTCATCTTACCCATTCCAAAGGCAGTATCCTTACCAACACCCATATATTCGGCAAACACAATAACCGGCATAATCTCATCCGGCACTTCTTCAAGTTGAACTTCCCCCATTAAACCTCCAAAATACTGTATCTGTCCTGAAAGTGATTTCCTGCCAGGACATGTAGTAGTATATAACTCACCATCCTTTACTTTCACATTAAAATCATACCTCTTTGAAAACTTTACATCACAATAATAATAAGATATATTTTTCAGCCTTTCTATAATGCGTTTTAATAAAATTTCAGCAGAAAAATTCTCCGGTGTCATCATCTTTTTACCTGATGTTAAAAAAAGAGGTGTAAGGAATTTTATTCTCACCGTATTAGAAGATAAATTTTTTGATATCTCCACAGCATCTGACAGAGAAAATGGGAAACTTTTATTAATTGCCATTCTGTTTGTTGTTTCATAAATAATTTCTTCCTTACCATATTTTATATCTATAGCACTTACCTTTTTCAGTCTTACTGGGATATCACATAATTTATTTATCCTCTCAAAGGCAATAAGACAATATAAAAGATATTTTACTTTATCCCCGTAAAGGGTAAAGTAGAAAGACATGGTTGATCCGGAGAATACGGTAATATTATCACTGCCGTAATCTGCAGGACTGATAGAATATGGATTGATTTTACAGGGATTTGCAAATATCTCCCGGTAAGGACAGTCCTCCCCGCAGGTGTCACAGTACTTTTCATTAAAATTCTGACACGACATCTGCCCCAGTCTCATCCCGAAAGCTCCTCTAAAAAGCTGCACAAATTCATATTTATTAATAATAGTTTTTTCTTTTATTTCGTATGATATTTTAAAACTTGAAAGGTATATCCGATTAAATTCTATTTCCATTATTTCGCTTTTTCCAGCTCCTCCAGTATTATAGAAAAAGGATTCTTTTTTGTTATATATTCAGCCAATTCGTATCCACTACCTCCAGATACATGGTCCAAAATAGTTGTAATTTGATTTGGTTCAATCCCTAAGTCAATTAACTTCTGAGTTAAAGACTCTTTCGTAAGATATTGATTTAGCAGATTTTTTACTTTATCTTTATCACTTTGATTTTCAATTTTTTCTATAGTTTCCTCTGTAATTTTTGCCATATCGTCAGGTATTAATCTAAACAAGCCATATCCTCTTGTAGTAAGCCTTCCAAGACGGAACTGACCTGAGCTTATTAGATCTGCTGTAAGGCATACAAGGGCTATGTTAAACTCATTGTATTCGGGGAAATAGAAAGAAAGTTGTTGTTTTTCTTTTAATTTTATCGGTTCTACCGTAAGGAAATCCTCCCTAGCTTGTACATTCACTTGACTATAGGCAAACTGATATTCTTTCACCTCTTGCATTTCCCCCTCTATGCCCGGTATTTTACTACCTTTACATCTTATAAAAACTGAAGATTTACTTTTATTTTTATTCTCCCTTGATGTACCATATACTCTGCATACAGGACATTGGCAATCTTTGTCTTTGGTATAATTTAATATTTCTTCAATTTGCTCATCATTATTAGGAATTATTTGTTTTAATTTATTAATAAAAGTTTGTTGAGTAATCCATTTATTTGCCAAATCACTTAACGTTTGAACAAGAACGCCTTTTTTCCCTAATTCTTCTAACATTTTTTCTGTT
>JBEHWO010000789.1:0-1977 GCA_040217695.1 Vulcanimicrobiota bacterium
ATTAAATTTATCTGATGGACAGCAAATATTTAAAAATATTTTCAGCAGCGGAACAGCAAAAGGCCTTGAATTTGATAGAGTTATCATCTACAAATTTGGAGAAGAAATAGACAATATTATGCAACATCTCATAGATACTAAAGATAATGGAAAAAGACTTGATGAAAATGAAGATATTAAAATAGCATATTTCTTTAACAAATTATATGTAGCAATAACCAGAGCAAAACAGAAACTTATTATAATTGACTCTGAAAGAGGAGAGAAGAATTTATGGAAATACTTTGAGGAAAAAAATCATTATAATAAAAACATAAGTGAAAAAGATAGAGAAAAGTGGGATAAAAAAATTGGTTTTATAATAGATGGAAACCCGCAAAATATAAGTGAAAACATTAAAGAAAGAGAACCAAAAGAGATTGCTGAAGAACTGGAAAAAGTAGGAAAAGAAAGAAATGAACCGGAACTATTAGAAAGAGCAGCAAAATACTACGAAGGACTTAACGAAAATAAAAAGGCCTTAAAATGTCAGGCCAGAGCACTTTACTTAAAACAAAAATGGTATGAAGCCGGTATGAAATATAAAGAACTTGAAGAAAATTCAGAGGCAAGTAATTGTTTCTGGAAAGGCCAAAACTGGGATGAACTTTTTATCTTACATGAAAATCATACAAAAAGTAAGTGGAAAATTAGATATGAAATATCTGAATTTATGCTTGATACATCAGTAGAATATGCTCAGATCCTAAAAAAAGACATAATAGATGAAATAGAAGGAGACGATCCCTCTGATAAAACCTGGATAACAGTAGTAGAAGAATTAAAAGATCGTCTTGAAAATATAAAATTTGAAACAAGAGTACCGGAACATAATGATAAGGAAGGCTCATCATCATATGGAAAATCTGAAAAAATCTATTTAGAAATAGCTGGGAAACTGAAAAAACTGGCTGGATTCGGTTTTGAATTTTTATGGGATCTGTCAGCAGAATATTATTTTAAAGGCAAAAATTACAATGAAGCAATAGAATGCTGGGAAAATCTGGAAAATATAACATCTTCTTCATATTATAAAGCAAAAGCCTGTAATATATCAGAAATTAACGAAAAAATTAACTGGTTAAATAAAATGCCATGGGAAAATGAAATTATAAAAGAATGGAGACATGCATTAAACAGAACAGAATATTCTATAACAGACAATACTGCCACAATCATTTTACGAGCCCTTAAAAGAAATAAACTTTTTCAGGAGGCGTTTAATGTATCAGTCAGACATAATTTTATAAAAGAAGCATTAGAAATATACAGAGAAAGCATCCACAATCAGGAAAGCAATGTCATAAAAGATGAATGCTCTAACAAATTGTTAGATAATCTTTTCACTCAACGTGAATGGAAAAAATATACAGGTCTATGGAATAAATTACTCTTAGATTTACCTGATGAATTCATTTTAAAAACTGTTGATAAAACACTAGAAAAGATAGGAGAAGACGCTAATATTTTATTCGATGTTATAAACTATTCCACATGGGTTAAAATCCCGGAAGATAATCTTGGTAAACTCGAAACGGAAGAAATATTTATTATTAATGAAAAGAATATTAAACAGTTAAGAGATGTAATCAATAAAGAAGAACTGGATAAGGTAAAATTTTCTAAATACTCTATATTAAAGACAGAAGAGATAAATAAAATATTAGAAAAAGCTGGAATAAAATCAGAGGATATTCAAAAGATTAAAGATATTACAAAATTTGCTATCCAGGTGAAAAAACTAAAAAAGTTAAATTCTTTATTAGAAATTGAATTATTACAGGAAAAATTAATTGAACATCTGACAAAATTAAATTTTAGTAAATATGAGATTGATGTAATATTAAGCCAACGTAAACCAGTTGAGAATGATAAAACTATATATATAAAAGATAAGTTCTTAAAAGCAGTTTCTAAATCTGATATTACTCCGTTGGA
>JBEHWO010000790.1:0-1962 GCA_040217695.1 Vulcanimicrobiota bacterium
AGATAAATATATAGAAGCCCGTTCCGAACGGAGAAATCTGGAAAGTATAATAAGGCGGGCAGAAGCAGAGAAAAATCGTATAAAAAAACTTGCAGAAAAAAATCGTATAGCTCCTGCGGAATATAATCAAAAGATAGAAAAATTTGACAGAGATATTTTAATTTCCAATGATGCTCTTAAGAAAATTGAAGTATACATTTCAGATTATAAAAATGAAACGGACAGATTATCAAATTTAATTAAATCCAGTAAACAATTCCTTATCAAGGATCTGGAAAAACATCTGGCTCTATTGTATGATGAATACAGTGATGTAAAGATGCAAATTGAATATTATAGCACTATACTTGAGAAATCAAAAGAAGAGTTTAATGTCCATCAGAGCCAGGTACAACAGTTAAATAAAGAATTGAATATATTGACGGAAGAAGAAAAAGTAAAAGAATCGTATCTTGAGGATCTGGGAAAACAGATTAATTCTGTGAAGGAACAAATAGAAGAAATTGAACAAGATCTTGGAAGAGACACTGTAGAAATAAATATAGATGAAATATCTCCTGGTATGAAAAAAAGTCATGGCGATACGGAACATGTAAGAGAGACCCGTGAAATTTCTTCACAGGAATTAAAAGACCATGGAATTCAGGAATAATATCCGGCAGAACTTAACTACCTCCGGGCAGGTTGTTTAAAAGTGCATGGTTAATTTCAAATCCCGACCTTCAACACTGAACTCTTTTAAAATTGTTGAAGAGTTGAAAATCTGAAATCATTCAGTTAACTTTTCAGATCCTTTTCAATAGTCTGGATAAACGTTTTTATATCCAGAGAAGAAAGGGTAACTGAATTGACAGTGAGATTTCCTGGTTTAAGCTCTTCTGATTTATTATAACATTTCATTGAGAGATTTTCCTCATTTATGTCCCTGTAGAGGTCTCCGAGATTTTCATAAGCCCGGTAAACCCAGTCAGGATTAAGTCTTATTACTTTCCTGTAATATTCTACCGAATCCTTTAATAAACCTTTCATACGGTAAATATCCCCCAGATAAAGATAAAGCTCAGGGAACTCTGCATTACAGCCTGCTAAATAATTTAAATGTAATTCCGCATCACCTATCTCTCCTTTTGCAATAAAGGATTTTCCGAGACGTAACATAGCAGACGGGTATTCTTCTTTTATTTCTAAAGCTTTTTTATATTTATCTATTGCCATATCTATATCCATTTTATAAAAATAAAGATCTCCGAAGTTTATATATGTTTCAGATGAAACATCTTTTTTTCTGGTTTCTTCATCGTAAATTTCAATAGCTTTAGAATAAAATTCTTCTGAAAGATTTAATTCTCCGTAAAGGAAATGAATACGTGCCATTCCGAGTAATGATTTTGGGCTTTTAGGATGTAATTTCAGAGCAATTTCTAATTTTTTTCTGCCTTCTGTATATTTATTCTGATCAAGATAGATAAAAGCCAGCCATGCATAAGGGCTATGCCAGTCCGGTTTTATTTCTATAGTTTTACTGTAATATTCAATCGCTCTGTTATATTGTCCCAGGTCCTGATACATTCTGCCTGAAGAAAATATATAATTGAAATCGTCAGGCCTGAGCTTCAGGAGTTTTTCCAGAATTTTTATAGCTTTTATAAAATATCCCCCTTCCTGACAGGCATTTTTTAATTTCTCCATTACCTTTATGTCATCTGCCTCTATCGACAGTGCCTGTTCAAAAGATTTTATAGCTTCTTTTATCATGCCTTTTCTCTGATATATGGTACCTAAATTTTTATGAAAGATAAAATTATCAGGCAGTATAATAATTGATTTTTTAAAATTTTCTATTGCTTCATCAAGTCTTCCGAGAGAGGAAAATTCAACACCGATTTTATTTATTTTCATGGCAAGTTCTTTGTTTCTGCAACCCATATTCCACGCTCTTTCATATTCACTGTTCGCTCCGTC
>JBEHWO010000791.1:0-1962 GCA_040217695.1 Vulcanimicrobiota bacterium
AATTATTTTCACTGGTACTGTCTGTTCTGTCTCTTCTGGAATATGAAGATAATATGGAACTGATTTTACGTTATACGGAATTACAGCTCCTTACTCTTCTTGGTTTCAGTCCTGTTCTGGACAGATGCCAGAAATGCGGAGTTTTTTCTGATGCCAGGACCATGAAATTTTATATTTCTCTCGGAGGGACACTCTGCGATAAATGTGCCTCAAGAGAATTAAGCGGTTATATTGCTGTTTCTTCGGAAACTATAGAATTCCTTGGAAAGCTCGAAAACATAATACCTGTGAGTCTCAGAAAACTATCTCCTTCCACCAGGATTTACAGGGAAAGCAGGTGGATTCTGAGACATTTATTGTTTTATCATCTCGGTAAAAATATAAAATCTATTGAAATGCTGGATAGTTTGATAAAAGTACGGGAACATGATTAAGAGACTGTAGAAAAATAACCCTGGCAAATTGTTAGAACGTTTATTATCCTCGCGTTACGCGTTACGCGTTACGCGTCACGATACAGATGAAATGCTTGATAGTTTGATAAAGGCACAGAATAATGAATAGCAGAATTTTGGGATTGGATATAGGCGACAGGCGGATAGGAGTGGCTCTGAGTGATATTACAAAAACTATTGCCAACCCTCTGGAAGTAATAAATCTTGGCCATGGTACCGATATATTTACCTGTTTAAAGAAAATAATTGAACTTCATAATGTTTCCACTGTCATACTCGGGTTGCCTAAAAATATGGATGGCACCATGGGCCCACAGGCCAAAAAGGTTACAGATTTCGGAGAAACACTTAAAGGATTGTTTCCTGATAAAGAAATAGATTATTTTGATGAAAGACTTTCTACGAGACAGGCTTTAAGAACCCTTATAGAAGCAGATATGTCCAGGGCAAGAAGGAAGAAAGTTGTAGACAAAGTTTCTGCAGTAATAATACTTCAGGGGTATCTTGAAACATTGAATTTTAAACGGCATAAAGAAGAGTAGGGGTATAACGCGTTACTGTCTCTGCAAAAAGAGAGTGTGTAAAATGTTTTGTGTAAACTTACCATGAAATAAGGCTTCAAGAGAGACTTACACGAAACTTATGACACAGTCGAAAAAAAGAAGTTGAAATTTATGGTAGGAAGGTTAATCCAGAACAGATATGAAATTCTGAAAACTGCGGGACAGGATAGTTTTGGTACAATTTATAAAGGCCGCGACAGAAAACTTGATAAATACGTTACTATAAAAATTTTAGATGAAAGCCCTGAAAAAGCTCTGGATTTCTTTCTCGACAGGGTGCAGTTCCTTTATACGCTGAATCATATAAATATAGTTAAATTTTATGATGCCGGTGCCGAATCCAGTTTTTTTTATCTTATCCTTGAATATGTAGACGGCTTCACTCTCAAAGATTTTCTCTGTGATCACAGTCTTAAAGATCCTGTCATTTATTGCGTACAGCTTGGTTTTCAGATCTGTCAGGCACTGGATTATGCCCACAGTAATTATTTTTTTCACGGTGAACTTAAACCTGATAATATAATGATAGCCAATAATGGCACAATAAAATTAAATAATTTCAGCCTCAGAAAGCTTTACGAAGAAATAGGCTTATCTTCGTTGAAAGATGATATTTCCGCTAACCCCTATCAGTCTCCTGAACAATTTAAAGGAGAAGATATAGATTTCAGATCAGATATTTATTCCCTGGGCCTCATTATGTATGAACTGCTTACGGGACAGAATCCGGGCCATTTTAACGAACCGGGAAGTTTAAGGAGATATAATGAAAATATACCGAAATCTCTCGAAGCCATAATTGTAAAAATGATAAAAAAGGATATGAAGCAGAGATTCCAGAGTTCGGCTGAAATACTCAGGGAACTCTGCAGAGTAAAATATAAGAGTTTAAAACCTGTTATTCAGGAACTGTTCCCTCATATGGATTTATCCTCTCTGTTACC
>JBEHWO010000792.1:0-1958 GCA_040217695.1 Vulcanimicrobiota bacterium
ATCAATGTGAGTTATTCCAGGAGAATATTCCTTCATCAGGAAAAAATGTAATCCAAAATTTTATAGATAATTTTGGAAATAGGGAACTTAACGAGGCAAAAGATCTCCTCATAAGACGCGCTTTATTGCCTACCCTTTTTACACAAAGAGTACATAATTATCGTATAATTATAGAACTTATCGATATAGATACAATACCTGTATTTTGTATCAGAACAATTTTTATCAGAAGTGATCCAAAATATGATGAACTAACAAATGAAGCAGGAACCTGGATGGCCCGGCACCCTCTAACTGAAGCAGAAATTAATAAAATAAAAAAAGATATAGAAAAAAGAAAAAAAGAAGATGAAATATCTAAAAAACTTACAGAAATACCTCAAGATTTAAGAAAATGGCTGGAACAGTTAAATCTTATCGATAAAACAATTATGGTTTATGAAAGCAGTAACTGGATTGAGGGTTGTAATCAAGATTATTTCAAAAAATACTGGAAAAGTTATTACGAACTACTTCAGAAGATAATAATGTTAAAGGATATGTCCAGAATAAAAATTGAACCTGTAAAATTAAAAAATAATGATCGGGAAATAAAAATAGCAAGTTTTAAAGACAAAGATTATAAAATCGTCTATGAATATATAACATCCCCCGACCGGAATCCTATATATTTTTTATATCTCCATTCTGATTATTCTGTAAAGAATATAGACAAAATTATCGATAATTATAATCTGAATAAACCACTTAAAGATCTCGATTTTCAGCAAATTATTGCTCTGTCTAAAAGAGCTTACCCTGAATGGCTTTTTGCAGATGATGACGGTAAATTATGGAGAGAAATTCAATATGATGAAAAAGCAAATCTCTCTCTTTCCGGAGAAGAAGAAGAGTTATTAGAGAAAGTTAACCTTCCTTTATTCATAAATGGCCAGGCTGGTTCAGGAAAATCTACCATGTTATTTTATCTTTTTTCTCTATATTGTTTTCATAAAATCAGGAATAACTGGCCTAAAGATCCTATATTTTTAACCTATAACTCACAATTATTAGACGTAGCAAAGGAAAGTGTAAAAAGTATACTCAGAGTACATCCTAATTATGCGGAATATAAAATTCCTCTTGATAAGGTAGATAAATTCTTTTATCCTTTTCAGGAATTTATTATCAAAGAATTATTAAATTCTAAAGATAGCTTAAATTTCAGATTAGATAATTATATTGGATTTACCAGGTTCAGGCAGTTATATACCAAAATAGACGTTTCTGATGAAGATAACGACAGGACATGCAGATTACCACAAACATCTGATTTTTCTGCAGAATTTGCCTGGCATGTAATAAGAACTTATATTAAAGGATATTCTCAGGATAAATATCTGACACCAGAAGAATATTCCAATATTCCCCGTAATGATAAAAGCGTCAGTAACGATAAGTATAAAGGAATTTATACGATATGGGAAAGATGGTATAAAAAATTATATGAAGATCATAAATTATGGGATGATCAGGATTTAATAAGATTTGCACTTGAAAAATGGGATAAAAAGAACAAAAGTTTTCCCTTAATATTCTGTGATGAAGCTCAGGACTTTACAAAAACAGAACTGGAACTTTTATTAAGATTATCAGAATTTACTCAGTATGACTTGTCAGGCGAATCATGTATACCCTTCGCTTTTGCAGGAGATCCTTTCCAGACGGTTAACCCTACAGGTTTTAGCTGGGAAAGGCTTAAAGGTATTTTTACTGAAAAATTAAAAAGCTGTTATTTCAACAGTATTTTAAATTTTACAGAATTAAAGCAAAATTACCGTTCCATTCCGGAGATTGTCAGATTTGCAAATTTAATACAGTATTACAGATATCTATTTTTAGATAAAAAAGAACTTGAACCACAGAAATGCTGGCTGAATTCTATGCCAGAAAATATGCCATGTAAATTTATGATTGAA
>JBEHWO010000793.1:0-1947 GCA_040217695.1 Vulcanimicrobiota bacterium
TTGATAGCCTGTAAGATAGATGCTCTTTCGTTAGTACTTTGATATAAAAATGTGTGGTTAACTTTCACCCTCTTTCAATGTAAAATAATTACAAGAAAGAGTGATGAAAGAAATGAAAAAACCACAAAATTGGGGACAAACTTGTCCCAATCCTGATTGTAATTGTTATGGCAAGAATAGTCAAGGTAATATTCGTTCAGTTGCATCATATTTGACACAAAGTGGTAAGAGAAGAATATTTGAGTGTAAGGAACGTAATGAAATGTTTTCAGAGACAAGAGATACAGTATTCTATGATTTAAGGACACCTGAAGAGAAGGTAATGATGGCTTTAAAAATGATATTGGTAAAAGTAGAATTATCAGGTATATCCTTTGTCCTCGGAGTAAAAGAAGAAACTGTATTGGAATGGCTTAAAAAGGCATCTAAAAAAGCAAAAGAAATAAATGAAGTATTGATGAAAGAACTTTCTGTGACAGAAGTGCAGCTGGACGAGATGTGGAATTATGTTTTACGTAAGAAGAGCAAATTATCAGCTTCTGATATAGAGAGTCCAGATGGTGCAGAAGATGGTCGTCAATGGATTTGGATAGGTTTTGCTCCTGTCAGTCGATTAATTCTGGCCACAGTAGTAGGGCCGAGAACATTTGGAACTGCATTAACGCTTATAAAAGCCATAGCATCAGTAGTTACAGGAATACCTTGTTTTTTTAGTGACGGTTTCAACTGTTATCTCTCTGCCTTGATAGAGATTTATCATACTATTAAGGAATTTCCTCTTACAGGTAAGGCTGGACGTCCAAGAAACCCGATAAAAGAACCTCATCCTGATTTGGCTTATGCACAGGTTGTAAAGAAACGCAAAGGTGGACGAATTATAGACGTTCTATATAAAGTAATCTGTGGAGGTAGAAGGATTAAAGAACTGGGATTAGACATAAGTACCACACTACTTGAACGGCTTAATTTAACTTTCAGACAATCCCTTTCTCCTTTGGTTAGAAAAACTCTTGGTTTTTCTAAGAAAGTATCTCACTTACAGATGCAGGCCGACTTCTTTCAGGTATTTTATAATTTTGCCAGACCTCATCTTTCTCTTCGAATTCCTTTGCAAATACCTATTAAATTTGATGGATGCGTAGAGAAAAAATATTCTCTCATAACTCCAGCTATGTCTGCAGGTATCACTGATCATATTTGGACTTTCAAAGAACTTTTGACTTTTAGAAAGGGGGTTGTTACATAATCAAAGTAATAGTGGAAGAGCATCGTAATTTCATCTATAATTTAGTTAGATTTATAAAAAATTTCCACCCATTTTATAAAATATTCCTGTTATAAGAGTTTTCTCTATGGCTGCCTGTATATAACAATATTTATCACCAGTTCTTTAAAAATGTAAATAATTACGATCTGTCCTGAGAGGTTAAAAAAGCCAGGTTATTCCTTAAAAAATACAATTTATATATTTTTTTAATTTGTTGCAAAAATGAATAATAAATAAAAATCTCCTGATGGAACCTCATTGAAACTTGCATGTCACTTTATGGTGTAATAATGTTTCTTATAAAAGACATACTTATCAAAATCAAATTAAACTATATATTGATTTTCGCAACAAATTATATTTTTTTCATTATCAAATTATCCGGCATTGACAGGGGAATCTTGATTTATAGCTTAAGAAAATTATTTACTTTATTGAATTAATAATGATAATTTACTAGCCGAACTAGCCGGTAAATAAAGAGTAAGAAAGGGGTGGTCAGGTATATAACAGGATAAAAAGAGGAAAGAGAGATATAAAAAATAACAGTTTTATTCTCTATGAATCGAAGAAATAGGAAATAATATTTATTGAGGAGGATATTAATGATGATGAGAATAGAAAACAAATCGCAAGTTACTACACCTAAGTTTAATACCTCTAATAAATTAGGTGATCAG
>JBEHWO010000794.1:0-1947 GCA_040217695.1 Vulcanimicrobiota bacterium
GTAGAAGATTCATTTATTTTAATCTGAGAAGGATTGGCGACTACCTGCCATGCATATAAACCAAAAACTTCTGTATCCTGAATATCAGTGTAACTTATAGTATCAGGGTTATTACGGTCAAGAAAATAGTCATATCGTATGTACATATCTAAATGGGTATCAGCTCTTAATTTTACTTTCTTAAAAACACCATTGTAATCGCTATTGACTGTTACCGATTGTGAATAATTTATTCCATCTGTTGTTAATGCACCATATCCGCCTACTATGGTATATCTGGCTTTAATATATTCTACTCCGACAGATTCCTGGCTAATAATATTATTTTCTTTACCAAGAGAAGGTGTAGGAGTAGGTTTGGGTAGTAAATCTGGAGATTCTAACACAATTCTGGTTTTTATATAGGTTTCACTCTCTTTTAAAGGTAATAGTTCATCAGGTTCTTCCTGAATACCTTCTAAATATATAGGAGCTACTTTTACATATATGTTTGGTAAACCTAAATCCAATTCAAAAGGGGTAACTCCAAATTCTAATTGAATAGGTTGAGTTTCGCTTACAGCTATAAGAAATGTTTCAATATAAGATTCTGCTCTAACCTTCACTTTAAATGTAGGTAAAGGGCCGAGTTTTATTTCCTGTTGAGTTGTGCTCGGAGACCAATTAATTTCTTTACGACCATTTGGTAAATAACTATTAGGATTATCAGGTGGAGCATTTGGGTCATTTGGATCATAATATGGACGTACTGTAATTACAACTTTGGTCGTGTAGGGATACATAGAAGTGGTAATAACATTTTCTTTGTTGCCGGAAGAGATAATAGTATTTTCACCTGTTTCTCTTTCAGGCCAGGTTATTTTGATTTTTAAATAAGCCCCTTCATTAGAATCAGAATTAGTATTATTGTTTACAGTATTGGTTAAGGAAGGTGACGTAGCTATTGTATCCCCTCCACTTCCACATCCGATTGATAAAAAAAGAGCAAATATTATTAGTAAAATCAGGGTTAATATAAGATTAAGTTGTTTCATTGAAAAGATCCTCCTTTATAATTTCTGAGATTTAATCACAGGTGCAAATTTCTGGATACAACAGTTCACATTATCCATTACATAGACATTACCTTTGAGATCTACGGCAATACTACAGGGAGACTTAAATTGTCCGTTGCCTGAACCTTCAGAACCGAACTTAGTTATAAGATTATATTCAGAGTCAAATTTCCAGATACAATGATGAGTACTACCACCTGAAATAAAAATGTTATCTTTTGAATCTATTGTTATACTATGACAGTTATATAATCTCTTTTTTTTTTCATCATAAAGTTCGTATTCTTTCAGTAACCCGCCATTGGCAGAATATTTTAATAAAGTGTTTACAGCATAAAAAGTATCTTCGGATTTGTAATCTGGACTCCAGTGCATTGCCAGAACTTCTGGCGATAGATTGATATGTAAAACAAAAATATTATTTTTTGAATTTATTGCTATCTCACAGATACTTCCTTGAGGAGTCATATCCGGATTACTCGGTGGAACAGGCCAGTGCGTTATAATATTACCTTTAGAATCATATTTCACCATATCATGCCAACTATATCCATACACATCCTTATTCCGGTTTACTTTAATTCCTGTAAAATCGGTTATTTTCCATTTTGTTATGAATTTACCTTTACAAGTAAATTTCTGAATACGTTTGTTGCCATCTACTGCATAAATATTGTTATCTAAATCTACTGCAATGCCTCCAAGTCCATTAAAATTCCCATTAATTGAACCTTTCCCACCCCATTTAATTAGAAACTTACCATTTGAATCATACTTCTGGATTTGATAGTTGCCATAATCTTGTACATATATATTCCCATCTCGATCTACTGCAATATCTGCTTTGTAATCATCAATATTAAATTGCCTGTAATTTGGACTTTTACTACCC
>JBEHWO010000795.1:0-1936 GCA_040217695.1 Vulcanimicrobiota bacterium
CTCTGATCCTGATGGTCTCCTCATAAAAGAAGAGATGCTTCTGGAAATAGAAAAGAAAAAATATAAACTTATTAATTATGATGATCCCCTTTTACTCAGGTATGAATATGAAATGAAATACAGAATACCTCTTGAAGAGGGAATACTTGATTCTAAAGTGATAATCCATCTGAAAGATTACTCTTATAGTGTTTTGCCATTTGATATGTTAATGAACGGTAAAACCCTTTCTTTTTCCCTTTCAGAACTTTTTCCGTCAATGGATACAGGAGTTATAAGAGAATTATCCCTAGAACAACTGGAAAAACTGTATAAAGTGAAATCAGATAAAGATCATATGGGTGAAAGGGCAACGAAAAAATATGTCTTAAGAAATATATTTAAAATAGACACTGATATGATTGTCACTGTTGACGATCTATTTCAATATCTTATAGACAGACATTATTGCGATGAATTTTATCCTTCTTCTATAGATGAATATCTTATCGAAGTATTTTCAGCTAAATTCCAGGATATAACAGTAGAAAATCTGTTCAAAAGAGAATCATGGCTGGCATTTCTCCAGAAAGAATGGGAAATATTTCTTCTTTCTTATGTCGATAAGGATAAAAAATCCACAGTTCCCTTTAATAATAAGGATATCAGAGTTTATATGGATAATTATTTTCTCGAAGGTCTCCTCAGGCCTGTGCTTATTTATAAACCGGCTAAAATACCTGTCTGGACAAGACCGGGTCTTATTAGAGATCAAGGAGAAGAAGACAGGGAAAGATTTGAAAAACTCTTTGAAATTATTAAAGAAGAAATTCCTTATGAAAAAAGTTCCTTTAAAGACTGGTTCAAATTTGCAGATAAATGGGCAGAATGTTTGAAGACATACTATGAAATAAAAAAACCTTTTGATATAGAAGAAGAATTTGAAGAGGTTAATCTTCAGATAGAAGAAGAATTCGGGAAATGGATGATTGTCAGTTATAGTTCTAAAATAGGTCTTTCCCCTTTCCCTTCTCCTGTAATGACCCATCATGTTCTGCCATACATTTCACTCGAATTGAATAGAGAAAGTAAAGCTG
Source organism: Vulcanimicrobiota bacterium (assembly GCA_040217695.1). Taxonomy (GTDB): domain Bacteria; phylum Vulcanimicrobiota; class SpSt-956; order SpSt-956; family JAKJGF01; genus CALARM01. The sequence continues at coordinate 1,077 of JBEHWO010000795.1, forward strand.
CCCTTGTAATACTTGACGGTATGTCTTTAGATGAGTGGCTTATCGTTAAAGAGTGTATTACAGGGAATGAAATGCTTGAGATAAAAGAAAATAGAATGTTTGCTATGGTTCCAACTATTACTTCTGTTTCAAGACAATCTATATTATCAGGCCTTACGCCGGAATTTTTCTCTGCTTCCATTAACAGTACAGCAAAAGAAGAAACCCTCTGGAGAAACTTCTGGGAGAAGGAGGGAATGATGAAAAAGCCTTTCTTTCTGGGAAATCAGAAGTTTACAAAAAGCTGTGATTGTGAAGATTATAAAAATTCTTCCGTAATGGCTGTGATTGTTAATACTATTGATGAGCTTAATCATGGTGCTTCCATGGATAGAGGGCAGGTTTATGACTCTATCAAACGGTGGATAGATAAAGGGGTGTTTATTAATTTTATAGACCACCTTTTACATGGAGGGTTTACCATTTATATCACTTCTGATCATGGTAATATTTACGCTACAGGACATAAACTGCTTGAAGGACGTAATCTCTCCAGCAGTAAAGGGAAAAGGGTTCATATATTTGATAAGATTGAAAGGAGAGATATGGCACTGAAGAACGGAAGGGGCATAAAATGGACAGGTGCCGGGCTGCCGGACGATTATTTCCCTCTTCTTGCAGCAGGTAAAGAAGCTTTTACTACAGAGGGAGATAAAATTATATGTCATGGAGGGATTTCTATTGAAGAAGTTATAGTTCCCTTTATAGAAATCAGGAGGAAAAAAAATGGATAGTAAATGGATAGGATTTGATAGAAAACTTGAACCGGAATGGCTGGACTTTCTGGCAGTAGAAGTGCTGAAAGATAAAGCAGAAACAGA
>JBEHWO010000796.1:0-1935 GCA_040217695.1 Vulcanimicrobiota bacterium
GATATATTTATATTTTGAAGACGATATTCTAACCGCAATACAAAATTAATACAAATATTTATTATTTATTCTATTGACGAAGTGATTTTAATTTGATATAATAGATATGAAAGGATAGGTTCGGACTGATCATCTAAACTGACAAGGCGAGTTTAACTCATTCTCCGACTTGCCTTCCTTTTATTTTAATTTAAAGGAGAGTGAAAATTATAAAAGGGGAATGGTAGTTATGAAAGAGAAGAGAACTAATTGGAGAAAAGTAAGTGACGAAGATTTAAAAAGACTTATTATAGGGTTTTACGAAAAGAATGGTAAGATTAGATCAAATGATTTGGGATCAAAAAACAAGTTACCACACTTAAATGTATATCAGAAACGGTTTGGCATCAAAACGTTTAACGAATTATTAAGTTTGTGTGAGATAGAATGTTTTAAATTCATGGACACACCAGAAGAGGCAATGAGGTTGTTACACGATAAAATGAAAAACGGAAGTGTTTCAAGAAGTGAATTTGACAAAGATAATTTATTGCCTAGTACAGATTATTATTTAAAGATTACTAATTGTAAAACATGGAATGATTTGCTAGAAAAGTATGGGTATAAAAAAATTGAAAGTATATATACAGAAGAGTATTTGCTTGAAAAATTAAAAGAGTTTTGCGATAAACTAGGAAGAAGACCTAGAAGAAATGATTTTAGAAATTATTTTGAAATATCGGAAACACCATATGAAAGAGTTTTTGGTAGCATGGTGAAAGCTTTGTATAAAATAGGTATGGCTAATGAATATGAGACAATGACCGAAGAAGAAAGGATAGCAATAAGTTTTAAAGAAATTAAAGATATGGCTATAAAACTTGATAGACACCCAAATGTTAAAGAATATGATTCTATGAAGACAAATGGTTATTGCAGAAGAGATTTAGAAAAACATACGGGAAAATCGTTTAGAGATATAATTGAAGATGTGTTAGGAATATTAAACCCTCAAAGTATAACCAGAGAAAGAATAGCAGCCGATATTTATACAATAGCAGAAAAAATAGGTAGAACACCTATGTTAAAAGAAATAAGAAAAAATGGATGGTTGGAATATAGTGAAACAGTAATTTTTAGTAAATATTGGGAAGCGTGCGGTTCTTATAATAGATTTCTTAAACTAATAGGATTAGAACCGATTAGAACCGACACATTCTGTTACGATGAAGAATATATGATGGAATCTTTTCAAGAGTTATTCTATAAACTAGAAAGAATTCCTTATGCAAGAGAAATAACTATAGAAAACAACATGCCTAACTACGCCACATATGTCAGTAAATTCGGAAGTATAAGAAGTGTATGTGAAATGTTAGATATAGATTATGATGCAAATTTAAAACAATGTGGTGCAGGTATAGTGTGTCAAGATAACAATGGAAATATATGCAAATCAAGATATGAGAAAATAATCACAGACTACTTTATAGACAACAATATACCTTATAAAAAAGAGCCTATGTATAAAGACATACTAAATATCAACAAACTAACAAGATGTGATTGGGAAATAAACATAAATAATAAAACGTATTATGTAGAATATTTTGGTATGTATTGCAGAGAGCCACGAGGATATATAGGACGCAAATATCTAAATAAAACAAGATTAAAAATAAAAAACATTTATAAAAGTGGTAAAATTGATGACTTTATTTTTATATTTCCAAATGACATGAAAAACAAGTCTTTGGATGATATTTTTAAAGTTAACACTACAATAAAAAAGGCAAGTTAAATAAAGCAATTCAAAATAAGGCTCATTAATCTGGGTCTTATTTTTTTATGCCATAGATATTCAACGAAGGAAGGTGGGTGGTAAATATAAATGGCTGGAAATGGAATGGGTAACAAATTAGGATTGAATATGAAAGTTGTTGTTGACAGACAAAG
>JBEHWO010000797.1:0-1934 GCA_040217695.1 Vulcanimicrobiota bacterium
TCTTATTATATATCGTTTTATTTATATTAATACTCCCTATACTTTACTATTTATTTTTTATTATTGGGTTGGTATTGTGGAATTCTACAGCTTTTATAGATGAAATATTGAAGCATTCAACATATAGAATTATAGGATATACTAATTCTTTTTTTATAACTGCTTTCTCTTGGGGAATTTTAGGAGCTATTATATGGGGAATAATTGGAGTAGGAAAAGGATTTTATAATTTAAAGCGGACCTCCTGGTGCTTGATACTTATTATACCTGCTATATTAATTATATTATTGTTATTTCTGTCACATTCACAACCATTAATTACTATATCTACAACTGAGAAAATTTCTGTAAAAATCTATGGTACAGATGAACATATTTCTCTAGCTATTGATGCGTCAAATTATCAGAAAGAATTTACATCTTCAACTATTGATGAAATCATAAAACAAAGTCAGGTGGCATTAATTAAAAATGGTTATAGTGTGACAGAGGATAAAATAAAATGTACAGAGGTTAACCCATCTTTTATATATTGGTATAAAGAAGGTAAAGATTATTTTGTAGAAAAAAACTATGAAGAAGCAATTAAATGTTTCAATAAGGTATTGGAATTAAAACCAGATTATTTCTATGTATGGAAAAGTAAAGGATTGACTCTAGATAAACAAGGCAATTATGAAGAAGCAATTAAATGTTACGATGGAGCTTCAAAAATTGATCCAAATTACTCTCTCATTTGGAATAATAATGAAAAAGGCAATATTTATTATAAACACGGACAATACGAAAAAGCAATTAAATGTTATGATAAAATATTAATCAAAGAATCTAAAAATCCGGTAATCTTATGTAATAAAGGCCAGGCTCTTATGTGTCAACAAAAATATACAGAGGCAATTAAGTATTATAGTAAAGCTTTAAAGATAGATCCTGATTATAAAGTCGCTAAAAGTAATAAAGAGAAAGTATTAAAAATATTAAAGGATTTGGAATATTTTAAGAAAGTTTCACCATATTATAAAAAAGGTGACAATGCATATAAATCAAAAAAATATGACGATGCAATATACTATTACAATATTATTTTAGATATAAACCATAAAGATAAAAATGCATGGTATAGAAAAGCCAATTCCTTATTTTGTTTGGGATATTATGAATTAGCTCTTGAATGTTATAAAAAAGTTTTATATATTGACTACAAAGATGTAGATGCATGGTGTGGCAGGGGTAATGCTTTATATAGTTTAGGAAGACATACAGAAGCTATTAAGTGTTATCGTAAAGCCGTAGAGATTAATCCTTTTTATAAAACGCCAATAGACTTAAATTATATGTTAAACCAAAATTTTATATATTAACCCTAAAGAAATTACTAGGCAGAAGCTTGTAAAAATATAAGGTAATTCAATATTCATGTGAAAACTCAACATTTCAAGAGCCAATCGTTTTTTGCAGTAGATTATTCAAGAATAAATTTCTATAGAACAACCAAGTAAAACTATTAAGTATCATAAAGTCAATTGTGGTAATGATTTAAATGCTCTGTCCATATTTTTAGATAGTTTTGCCTGATACCTTAAACAGGTAACTTGTAGAAATAGGATAAACAGGGCTTCATAGAGCGAAGCCCTGTAATATATGGTTAAAATGGAATTTCTTCAATATCAATTATAACTTCTGATTTATTATTCCATGAGCATCTGCTACATACCATATAAGGTTCTGAGTATTCTGGTGGTTCTGTAGCTGTGGCAAATAATATCAGATCACAATCTTCATATGCTTTTGAACGACATATTGGACAAGTCATTATATCACCTTCTTTCAATGAAATGAAAATGAGGGATAGCATCATACTATCCCTCACATATCTTTACTCGGACAGGAAAAGAGCTTTACTGTTACTCTTTATTCCAGTCCGTTCTTACTTC
>JBEHWO010000798.1:0-1929 GCA_040217695.1 Vulcanimicrobiota bacterium
TGCCCTTCAGCTCTTTCTTCTTCACAGATACGGCCGAGCGCAACTCTGCTTTCCAGGGCTTGAGGGTTGTTGTTTGCTATATCCAGAAATATATCTCTGGCTTCCTCCCTGTCACCTTCGGAAAGAGAGAGCAACCCCAGGCAATGCCGGGCCTGCCATAGAGAAGAATCCCTTTCGAGCAGAGAATTACATCTTCTTCTGGCTTCATCCATATCTCCTTTTGCAATAAGCAGATTTATGAAATTAATATCTCCCTGCCAGCAGGAACTGTCCTTTCCCAGTGCATGTTCCAGAGAGAGTTCTGCAAGAGAAAGATAATATTTATCCCTGTCATTTCTTATATAATTCAATATAGCCAGCCCCAGGTTATTATATAAAGCTGCTTTTCTGTCACCCAGTTCAAAGGACTGAAGGAACTCCAGAACGGAGAAACCGTAATTGCCTGTATTTAAATAGATCTTTCCCATCTGATTATGAAGTTCTGTATCATTATGTCCTCCGCTCTTCAGAGCAAGTTTCCCATGAAGTAAAGCATTGAAACAATCCCCTTTCTCCAGAGAAAGATTCATTTTCTGCCTGAGCCCGGCAGTAACTTCGTTATTCACAGGTTCAGGTCTTTTCCCGTCACAGTCTTTTTCTTTAAGAAGAACATAGATATTATCCAGCCTGTGAAATATGAGATTCCTTATAAGAGGAGTTTCCGCTTCACCTTTGTTAATCTTTTCGGCAGTATAATAAGCATCAAAGGCCCCGTAAGCAAGCATAATGAGAAAACCTATACCTGTCGGAGCAAGAACAATAAGACAGAAAAGCATTAATATACCTTTCGTCAGTTGTCCGTTGTAGATCTGTCCCCAGCCACATATAATAGAACTTACCAGAGCATAGCCGGAATTTCTCTCAACAGACAGACGTTTTTGTCCTCTGTTAATCTTTCCGGCAGTCAAAAAAGCATCTATAACGGCAAAAGCCCATACACCTATACTGCCAATTAACGTACCTGCCAGAAGAAAGAAAAGTAAAATAACAATCCATGCCTTTACGGCTTCCTGATTATACATCTGCCCTGTACCAGGCACTATGGCGGAAAGCACTCCAGCCAGTACAGGATGTCTCAGCTGACCTTTCAATTAAAAAACCTCCTCTTCTAAAATTTATCTTTTAAAAAATCCAGTAATTCCACCAGACACAGACCGGATTTTTCTGCAAATGCCTTATCCTGCAAAACCCTGTAAATGTTTTCCCAGTAAAGTAAATTTATATGAGCGGCAACAGATGAGTAGTCTTTTATATCATCTCTGTAAAATCCAATCTTCTCTTCCATCCTTTCAGGTTTCTTTTTATAAAGATTAAACCTATCAACGGAAAGAACACATTCTCCAGACAGAAGGAGAAAAAAATAAAAATCCTTACCATTATGACCGGCAGTCCATGTGCCTACGTCTATATTCCTTATTATCTGATCCCTTTCCGAATCATATCTGGTGGCGGGACTTATATCACTTTTATATTTTACCTCGACGAAAATCAACTTATCCGGTGTTTCTATACTGAAGTCTACGTGCGTTTTGCCCTCTTTCACTGGTCTTGAAGGAGGCGGAAGGAATTCTTTCCAGAAGGAAAATTCTGTATTTTCATATTCTTCTCCGGTCATGTGTACAGGGAATATATAAGAAAACCATTTACAAACAGGTGATTTCATCAGAGTTTTGAAGACGTTCCATGTAATGGCATCTTCGGAATTTTCGCTACCCATATAGGAAAGTCCATGGACAAGACCTTTCCTGTATCTGAACCTGTTACCCTGAGTGTTTACTGAAGAGTCGTCTTTATCTACAATCAGATTATCCCGGAAATCCACAAAAACCCTTACACCTGTATCAGATCTAACATATACCCTTCCCTTATGGTCAACAGATGTATTACGGT
>JBEHWO010000799.1:0-1924 GCA_040217695.1 Vulcanimicrobiota bacterium
GGATAAATGTGTCATTTTTTCGCATCTCACGTCTCACATAATTATTATATTCAGTTTCATAACTCAGAAATTAAATACTTCGTAACGCGTAACGCGTGACGCGTGACGCGAAGAATGCCTGTAATTTGTTATGAAATACACTATAATTTCTTTAAAAAAAGAAAAACTCCTTTTAAGGAAATATGAGGAAGGAATAAAATATATAAAATAGAAATTTATCTTCAGTTAAAATCCTCTTTATCAGTCACACGTCACGCATCATGCATTTCGTGTGAGAAAAATAAAATGAATGACAGACGGAGGTACACATGAACCCTCACTTATACGCTTCTCCCAATACTGTATATACCGTTACACGGGACAGACAATCCATGACCATATACAAGATGGACAGACCTTTATATACATGGGATTTCTCTTTTCAGGATTTTATAATTATAGGAATAAGCAATTACGGGAGTATAGCATGTATTGCAGATGATAAATTCTATATATTTGAAAAAGAAGGCCTTATAACAGGCCCTGTAATGCAGCTGAGTCCCGGCTATGAATCACCGCCTAATTCTATAAAATATAATATGAAAATTGATGATAAAGGCATCCAGGTCTGTTATGAAAGAATTACAGAAAAAACCTTTCTGAATAAAACCACATATCAATCGGAGATATATGCCTACAATTTACATACGGGACAGACTATAAACTGGTGGGGATTTACAAGGGATAACAAACAGAATCTGGATCTGGACTGGTCTATTTCAAAAGAACTCAATTATATAACATTTCTGGAAAAATTTTATATTTCCATACATAAAGATTATTATAAACTTCATCTTCTGGATGTAAGAAGAAATGCTTCGCTTTACACAATACAGATCAATGACATATACGAACCGGCCTTAATGATTACTTCCAGCGGTCAGGTAATTTTACACTGTCATTCTGCCAGGATAAACAGGCTCTTAACCTTTAACACAAAAGGAGAGAAATATGAACTCATACTGCCGAATTCTTTTTCCATTTTTGGGGCGGGGAGAAATATAATAGCAATAAAACACACCGGTAACAGCCAATTTATCTTTATTTCTACGGAAAGACATTCGGAATATACAGTAGACCTTACTGTTCTGGACAATCACCGGATAGAATATAATGTTTTTATAAAAGATAATGATGAGATTGCTCTTATATACAGAGTACCTGGAGAGAAAAATTTCCGCCGTCTTGAATCGCCTCTTGAAGATTTTCTTATACATATAAAAAGATGGCAGCTTGTATTGAAAGATCAGGAAAAACAGAAAAGCCTCTCCCGTAAACAGCAGTTAAAGGAACAGGAAGAAATAACCTTTGACACAGCGAAAGCAAGACTTTTAACTCAGTCTGCCCTGAAACATCATAATCTGAGGAAAGATAAGATCTACAGTAAAGTTATACAGATAGATCAATTAATGAGTAAATTAAACGAACAGTACATCTGTCAGTCTCTTCCTGAAGTCCAGTATAAAGAAAACAGGGCAAGGCTTATAGACTCCTTATCCAGACTGGAAGAAGTAGCTAAAAGGTTCGGCATGGCGATAAAAGAAGAGGACTTCCCGTCTGATCTGACTGTTACCGAGAGTCTGAAAAAAGAAATAGATCTCCTCAGAGGTGAAAAGAAAATAACTTTTGAAGTGTATAAAAAATGGGAAGAAAAAGTAAGGCTCATGAAAATAAAAGAAAAAGAAAAGAAGAAAATAGTCAGTAAGGACGGAGGGAAAGACAAACAGATCAGAGCGGAAGAAGAACATAAGGTCATTAAACTCCTGGAACTTCTCGAGGAAAGATTGATAGAAGGAGAAATTTCGGAAACATTATTTCTGGAATTAAGAAATAAATATAACAGCAGGCTGGAAAGTTTAAGAGGTAAAGCTCCCGTTCAAAAAGG
>JBEHWO010000800.1:0-1915 GCA_040217695.1 Vulcanimicrobiota bacterium
ATGAATTGTTGTAATTTTCCATAAATCATAGTTTACAACATATAACGCGGCTCTGCAACAATGTTGCAAAGCCTAAAGGTGTGGGGCCTCCGCCCCCACGCCCCACCACCGACATTGTCGGTGGCTTAGCTACGAGTTAAAAGATCCGTCCACTTTCCATTGTTATGATTCATTGTAATACCACCGCCGACATTTTCTACCGATAAATTACCTGGTTCAACTCTGAATTTGAAAGAAAATCCATATGGTGGTATAGATAAATGTTGAAATTCTCCATAAGCATTAGTAAGTCTTACTGACTTACTGCCAAACTTATCATCTACATAACAATAATCATGATCGGAAGGATCATAAAGTTGCCTTGGATATTCCCAGTCCCATGGATATTCTTCCCATGGTGGAAGATTAATTTGATATTTATAAGGCTCTTCAAAGTCATCCTGAAAAATTATTTTTTCAACTACTTGCACACCGGCAGTTGCTTCAAGGTGCTGGTCTCCTATATCACACTCTGCAATAATTTCTACCTGCCCGGCCATTGCCGAAGCAGTGAATAACGTTTCGCATGTGCCGTCATCTCCGGTTGATGCTGTAGTAACAGATAAACTGCCAGAACCTGATTTTATATAGAATTTCACAGTTTTATTCGAAAGGTTTATTCTGCCTGAAGGACATTCCCTCCTTCCTTTATAAGGATAGGGTGGCTCTTCATCTGATTTCGGTAATAAATAAGCTGTTATTTTACACTGACCGTCTTCTGCGACAATCTTTTCCATAGAACTGTTTATACTTAAATCGAATAAATCTCTAATGTCAAAGGTGCAAAAACTGACGACATTTGTACCTTCCAGAGTAGCTTTAATAGTAGCTCTTACAGGTTTTTTATCTGTATTAATCCCTGCCATGCAATTGCCATTTTCATCTGTTAATCCTTCCTGAGTTACATATATATCATTCGGGTCTACAGACAGAAATTCTGAACCGGTATATGTAACACTATCTACTGTATACTTGATCTTTTTTCCTTCTACATTCCTTGGAGAAGGAGCAGGAGCAGGATTCCCTGTCGGAGTCGGATAGACAATAGAGAGATTTGTGTCAATCCATGCGTCAAAAGCAATAAAACCTGCTCCCCTTTTGGGATAGAGATTTATGTAATAGTCACCAAGAGCGAGATCGACTGTATTATCTTCCGGTTGGCCAGGTTTTATTTGAAATTCCTGTTCAGCTACTGATATTGGTGTAGAGTTCTGGCTATCATAAGCTTCTGACCTGACTTTTACTTTTATTACAGGGAAAGGCCCCATAATTGCTGTTTTTGTGTCTTCACCAGGAGATCTATGAAAGGTATACAGGCCATTAGGATCTAGAGTTATATTTGTATTTGGCTCGTTTGCATCACGTATTTTAATATAGATGAGTGATGTATCAACAGGCATAGAAGCAGTAATATCTTTTTCATTGTTTTCTGATGAAATGCTGCATTTACCCTGTATACCCGATTGAGGCCATACTATGTTGATAGTTAAGTAACCGACGGCATTATTGAAAATAGCAGGTGTGGGAGTGATTATAGATGAAGTGGGATTTATGCTATTGCTGCCTCCGCCACAGCCGGGAATGATAATAAAAGATAATAGTGTCATTAATACCAGTGACAGATAAAAATTACGTTGCATTATAAGCCCTCCCTTATTGTTTTGGTGAAAATTTTTGGATACGATATGATAATAATATATATATAGGCACCGAAAATAGTAATAGAACACATCGTAAGCAAGATTATAATATTTACATTTGAAACTAAACGTTTTTTTTCGTAGTCCTCACCATAAAGAAAACTTTCTCCGAATATTATATATGATAAACCATTTTTATAAGTATATTCCATTGAGTCCGGCGGAGAAAATGAAGC
>JBEHWO010000801.1:0-1906 GCA_040217695.1 Vulcanimicrobiota bacterium
GTTATCTAAAAGTACGATTAGACAAGATGGGCAAAATTGGAGAATATATCTTTTGTAATTTGCTCTCAGAATACTTTGGCTTTGATTGCATAATTCCCAAGGTGCATTTAACGACTGATCCTAACATGAACGTATATGGCATTGATACTCTTTTTTATTCTTATGAAAATGATATGATCCTTTTCGGTGAAGCAAAGCTGAGTAAGTCTTTAGCCAATGGTACTGGTTTAATTAATAAATCATTAAAAACGTACGAACAGCAAATTAGAGATGAATATACATTAATGTTAAGTAATCGTTTTCTAAGAAATAACATGGGGATCTTCGGGGATAAGTATGCTGGTGTTGTTGAACTATGCCTTTCTATAGAGGACTTTATTGAAAAGGCAGATGTTAAGAAAATCGGCATACCTATTTTTATTTCTCATGGAACAGACACTACACCTAATGATATTTTTATTGAATTAAACAAAATTAGGAAAGAATCTATGTTTGGAATAGCGACTATTTACATTGCTATTTCACTACCAATTTTCGATAAAAATAAAATGATTGCAGTTTTTACCCAGGGCATAGCAGAAAGGAGGGCATACTACGAGCAAGAAGCAGTTAAATAACGATCCTCAACTTATAAGAGAATATTATATCCGCTCGTTAGCTATGGCCACGAATCCGACACAAAAAGCAAGGGAACTAGCAGATGATTTATTTGCACTAGACTTAACCGTATATTCAACTACTTATACCTTAGATTCAGTACTCTATGCAGCTTTGGCGGAATCAGCATTAGATATTTCGGTATCATTACATCCTGAGCAAATCGAAATCCTGAATCAGATCAAGAACAACGATGCACTTATTGTCAGTGCTCCAACTAGTTTCGGGAAAACCTTTTGCGTTTTTGAATATATTGCCCGTTATTTACCAAGAAATATCGTGCTTATAGTTCCAACTTTAGCTCTTGTAGATGAATATCTTAAAAGAGTAATAAAAAAGTATCAAGCTTTATTCTCAATATATAAAGTACATACGCATTTAGACGAGGATAGGAACTATAATTTTGATCAAAATAATATTTTCATTATCACTCATGATAGAGTGGTTCAAGATAACGCTTATTCAATGATAAAAAAAATTGACTTTTTAGTTATAGATGAAGTTTATAAATTGGAAACCGATCCTCAAAATGATAGAGTGTTAGTTTTAAATATGGCATATTATCACTTAGCACAGAAGGCTAAAAAATATGTTTTACTAGCACCTTTTATTAAATCAATTGAGGATATTGAGCAACTAGAAAAAAGACCAGTATTTTATAATACGTCATATTCACCCGTTGTTAATGATGTGAAAACTGTTACTATATTGCGACATGAAGACCGTTATGTTGAATGTCAGCGATTAATAAAAAAACTCCAATCTGATGAAAAAACACTAATATATTTTCCGACTGTTGCGGGTATATATAAATACATAAACAACTATATATCAGAAGAACCAATAATAAATGATATTGATGATAATATGAAGTACTTTATTGAATGGGCTAGAGAAGAAATCCATGAGGAATGGTCTGTAATTACAGCAATGGAACGAGGTTATCTTATTCACAATGGACAAATACCCATTGGTACTAGATTATTTCAATTAGACTCATACGAAAGCAGTGATAAATATAATCGTTTACTTTGCACATCTACACTTCTTGAGGGTGTCAATACAACTGCAAAGAATATGATAATTACAAAACCATCGAGAATGTCGGATAGTAACAACAATAATGCGGATTTTTCCGCTTTTGACTTTTTTAATTTGGTCGGAAGAACCGGGAGGTTAAATAAGCATTTTATTGGCACGGCATATTATTTGAAAACTCGAACTGATCCAGATTATAGAAAAATCGATG
>JBEHWO010000802.1:0-1903 GCA_040217695.1 Vulcanimicrobiota bacterium
ATTCTTCTATAAACATTCGTGTACTGTTCCGGTATTCGTTTTTATATGTATAAATCCCGAAATTCCCCGGCCCTGCATTTTTCCATATCAAGAAGGCAGGATCTTTGAACTTAATCTGTATGGTTTTCTCACTGATATCCCTGTTGCCCGGGTTTAAATAAATATAATCTATACCTTCCAGGGTTTTTATTGAGCTGCTGAGAGATTCACCTGTTTCTTTTATAACTGCAGATTTTAGCTCTATCCATATATAATTCATTGGAAGATAGAGTTCTTTATTATTAAAATCTTCTATCTGAATTTCTTCTGTTATTTCTGCTGCACCGGTCTTTTTTATTTCTATTATGTCTCTTATAGCCTTTATCTTTATCTGCTCTTCTTCACCGGCAAAGGAAATATAAGGCAGGGACATAAAGAAAATTATTGTAATTGTAATCATGTTAAAGATTTTTAGCATAATGTTAATCGTAATGCGTAAAATGCGTAATTATTGAGGCTTCGCGCTTTACGCTTCACGCCTTTTAATATGGAATTATTCCCAGGAATCTGTATAAAGTAAATCCTGCTATAATCAATAATATTGCCCCCACGGTAGTTACAAAGAAACCATATTTGAAATTATCCAGCACAGAATACTGGCCTGTACTGTAAAGAATGACATTGGGTTTTGCATTTATCGGAAGCGATATGACCCAGTCAAGGGTAAATGCTGCAGGTAATGCCAGTGCTACAGGATTAAATCCGAGCTTCTGTGCAGTTGCTATGATAAGTGGAATTAAAATAAGGGTTCTCATTGTTTTACTCGTAAATACCAGATGTGTATAGATACTTACGAGAATTACAATTATATAAACTGTCCAGAAATTAATCCCTGCTTTTATACCGAAGGTGTCGAATATGAGTCCCACTACCCATCTTGCCGCACCTGTGTCTTCAAGTGCCATGCCTCCCGCATAGGCACCTGTACTGAATATCATAAGATGCCATGGAATATCTGCTTCATTCCATTTCAGCAAACCTATTTTCGGGCTGAGAGCTATGGCAGCTCCTATTAAAGATGCCATAACAGCACTTATTTCAAAACCGAACCATCCTTTATGACATTTGTCTGTAGCCCATAGAAAGAGCACAAAGATAAATATGAGAGCTCCCTGTACTTCACGCCATGTAATTTTTCCCATTTTATTCAATTCCTGTCTCATTCTTTCTATGCCGCCTTCTATGTGAGGTTTTTTCTCTTCCTCTTTTAATCTGAAAAGAAATCTGGGCCCTGTATACCAGGATATGATAAGAGTAATAAAAGCTACAGGAAGGGCACCAAACAGCCATTCCGTATAATAGACACGATGTGATGCCATACCAAGTATAAAAGACACTGCAATAAGGTTCGCCGCACTTCCGGTAAGAAAGGCAGAAGAAAATATATCTATACCCTGAAGATTCTGTAAAAATAAATTCTTTCCGAAATTACCGGGTTTTTGAGCAGTAGAACCGTAGATGGTGGCAACTACCATCATAATGGGAAGGGTCATTACTGTTCTTGCCGCAGTGGCAGGTATGAGAGGGGCAAGGAGCATCTGCAATATGATAAAAGCCAGGAGTATCGTACTGGCACTGTGGCCGAATCTTACTACAATTGCAAGGGACAACCTTTTGGCCAGATTTGTCTTTATAAGTACAGAACTTAAAACAAAAGCTGTAACATTGAGCCATATGACACTTAATCCCAGAGCACCCAGGACATCATCTTCTTTTCTTATGCCCGTAAGTACCAGCAGGGCCATTAATAAAAGGGATGTGACATAATTCGGTACAGGTTCCGCTACCCACCATACAAGAGCAAGGGAAAAAACTGCAATGGCACCTTTCCCGGAAAGACTCAATCCTTCAGGCAAAGGCATGT
>JBEHWO010000803.1:0-1902 GCA_040217695.1 Vulcanimicrobiota bacterium
AAAATTTTAATTTATTAAGCATATTTCCTCCCTATGCAGCATATCTTATGCTTTGTTATATCTATGAAGCATTCACACTCCAAACAATCATTTATGACATTTGCTTCTCTCTTAAACTTTGGACATAAGACATTATTAAACTTACCACTGAAATTATAATCATCTAAAAATTTTTTTATATCTTTACATTTAGTACATAAAGGAGTTTTGAAATTATCATAAATTACTTTCCATTTATTTGTATTTTCATTTAAAATATTTTCTGCCAATATTTCTCCCCAGTTAATATTATTAAGTGCTTTCTTTTTTTTATGATCTACTGCATGGGTGGCCATAACCTCTATAATTGCCTTTACATTATTATCTTTATTTAATAATGCAACATCAGCTCTAAAGCCATTTATTTTATATTCTAATGAAGCTTTTAAATTTTCAGTAGGAAGTTGCTGATAAAAAACCTCTTTACATTCTACACATTCCCTTATTAACTCTATTTTTTTATTCTCTTCAATAACTTTTACTATATACTGCTTTGCTTTTAGATGTTCTTCTGATTCGTAATTATGTATAAAGTCACAATACTCAGGATCTACCTTATGAGCAAAATGATGTATCCTTATAGGCCCTGCTCGAAACACAAGTTCTCCAAGGCAATCCGGACAAAAATACTTCACTCCTTTTTGAGCTTTGTTAGGATATATTTCATTCCCTTTCTCATCCAGAGCTAAAGGGATTTTAAATAAAAATTCTTCTTGCTGAATAGTTATTTTTTTAGCTTCTTGTAAAAGTAACATAATTATTATTGCGCCTCCAAATTATTTAATATATTTTGAATTTTATAATATTATTTAACCTTCCATATAGCTTTAACGAGTTGTGTTTTAGCATTTAAAGCTAAGCTATGTTGAGGATTAATTGTTAAAATCCAATCGAAAATTTCTAAAGCTTCTTTATTTCGACGTAGCTTTATTAAACACAGAGCTTTATTATAAAAAAGGTCTACATCTGTTTTAAGATCTATACTTTTTTTGACATTTTTTAAAGCCTTGTTATAATAGCTTAAAGCTTCTTCATATTTACCTTGTTGTTGTTTGTGATATCCTGTTATGGCATAAGCACTTTTACCTAATATGTCTACCTGTGCAGAAAAAAGAGCTTCTATAAAGTCAAATAGCATAAGTACACCCTCCTTAGTAAATTATAATTTTCATTTACAAAAGCAAAATTTTATAGTAAAATCAAACTGCGAATAATGTGTTGTAACATTTTTTTGCATTGAGTATAATCTGGATGTTCTAGCAAATATCCAGATTAATTATTTTTTCTCTTCTTCTTTATATTTTTCTGTAATTTCATTTTGTAATTCCCACCTTTCTAGATCTTTTTCATAATCTTGTACAGTCATAGACATTGCATAATCGTCACCACCTATTAATTCACTTGCTATAAGTTCATAATCAAAAAAATCTAACAATTTAATAAGTTTGTCAGCACTTAAACCTAGTTTCCCACGAAATATTTTTGAAACTGTAGTCTTATTAACACCTATTACTTTACCAATACCCTCTAATGATATCTTCATTTTCTTACGGCAGATCTCAAAGAGGGCTAAATAATCTTCTTTTTTAGATAAAACATATTCATTAGGGTGAGTTATTATAGTACCATCCTCAAGATATTCATTATATGACAATCGCATCACCTCACTTTTGTAGTGTTATAACATAAAGTTTCCAAAAAAGAAACTATACTTTTATGGGTATTATAACATAAAGTTTCCAAAAAAGAAACTATTTTTGAAAATTTTTTAAAAAAATGCGTAAAGAAATAAATAGTTCATTTTTTGGATTTTCTTTTCCCTTCTCTCAATATTTTTTTCTGCTCCTTGCTCTCTAATAAATA
>JBEHWO010000804.1:0-1897 GCA_040217695.1 Vulcanimicrobiota bacterium
AAATAGAGAAAGGAATAAATACATGAAAATTAATACAAATCAAGCTGTAGGAACGGGATTAAACATGAATAAAACTGCTCCTAAAAAAGAAGAAGGAATAAAAGATCAGGTAATACTGGGCCAGAGTAACGACAGCTCTATTATAATGGGAAAACCTCTGATGTCCATGAAAAGTGTCGATGGCGCAGGTGGTTTTGTAGCTGTAGCAATGGGTGCTTTTGCTGGAGGAGGTGCTCTTCTTGCAGGTATCGGCATGGCAGGAAAAGCTATCGGAGGATTACCGGGAGCAGTAGTAGCAGTAGGTCTGACTGCTGTAGGCGGAGGACTTATGGCTGCAAGAAATAATGACCATCTTTATTATAGCAGCGACAAGACAAAAAATGTATTAAAAGGCGCTCTGGTAGCAGGTGGTATTACAGCAGCAGGAGCAGCTCTCAATGACGTAAGTAAAATCGGCGCACTGGGAGCAGGAGCAGCTCTCGGAGTAGGAAGTTTATTCCTTCCTAAGGTCGGTAATTACGGGCTCATTGGATAATTTGAATATTGTGAAGTATGACATAAGCATGTCATGTTTTAAAATAAAAAAATAAATTGTGAACCGCGGTCAATCTGTGATTGAACAAAATCTATTCTGTAATGTTTAAATGCTCTCCACACCGTCAGGATGAGGAGAGCATTTAATGTCCGGGATGTCAGGCATTTTCAGGATTTACGTGGTGAACCGTCAGGCCATCTATCAGGTGCTGAAGGCAGTTCTAAATATTCTTCCGTGTATGGAGGTTGTTCAGTAGACCCCCCCGGTATTTTTCCGATAGTTACAAGTGCATCAGCCCATTTAGTCCTTTTTTCCTGTGCCGGTGTTTTAATCCTGTGCTACGGTCACTTCAGCCAGCCCTTCTTTATTTAAAATTACCGGTTAATTCTTACCTGAAGCCGACATGATCCATTCGGACCAGAGAATTTTATAATCAGGGCCGTTCTGGCGGCAGTAGTCATAAAATTTCACTATGAAGTCCCATCTGTCTTTTTCCGCTTCATCTACAGGTTTTTCAGAGAGTTTCGCCCCTCCGAGAAGCCACTGACGTTTGATTATATCGTCTCCGCCTGCTTTATCATAATTTCTCATCATATCGTACATTGTCATAAAAGTGGTTGTTCTTCCTCTTCCTGCCTTGCAATGGAAATGAAGCCACGTATCAGGAGAGAGATTCTTATAAAAGGTGATAAAATTATCTACCTGTTTGTCGTCAGGCCTGTAACCGTCAGTTACGGTAATTCTGTAATAGCCGTAGTTATACCCTGTAACCAGCTCTTCTTCAGTCATAACGGATTCAACATGTACAGGAATTTTAATAAATTCTCTCGTAACAGTCCCTGAAGCATCCGTCTTTTTTATCATATTATTAATAGTAACTCCTTTTTCTTCTTTTACTTTATCAAGCAATTCCTTTTCCTGAAGCAGTATTTCTTCCTGTGTTTTTCCTGCATTCGGATTATTTCTGATATTCTCCCATCCTATACACATATTATTGAGTATTCCATGGAATTCCTGCCGTAAATCCACTATTATTACCTTTCTGTCTCCGAGAGCCTCTCTCATCTTTTCAAACTGGCCTGTTGAAAAAGAACCGCTCCCTGATATATTCAAAGTGTCAAGTCCATCCCGGGTCGGCCGAGTACCTTCCTCTTTATTTTTAAAGGGATCGGAACATATACGCCAGTTGCGGGGTAATGTATCATCACCGGGATAATTTGTAACAGGTGTATTAACTTCCGCATCTTTTATGAGAGGAGCATTCAGTAAAATATATATCTGATCTTCCCGGGCAAAAACACTAAAATTACATAAGAGAAGTAAAAGAATTATAAAGGTTATCTTTCTTACCGCCATTGTTTA
>JBEHWO010000805.1:0-1896 GCA_040217695.1 Vulcanimicrobiota bacterium
GTACAGAACTATAAAAGATGTCAGACAGGCTTCGGAAATTTTAAAATATGTTATAAGTTTTGTTAAAAATAAAGGTAAAATATATCTATTAATCGATGAATATGATAATTTTACCAATACGATAATTTCCTCACAGGGTAAAGAACGATATATGGCAATAACTCATGGAGAAGGTTTTTACAGACATTTTTTTAATGTAATAAAAGCCGGCACAACCGGATCAGATGCCCCGGTATCGAAGCTATTTATAACAGGTGTATCACCGGTAACAATGGATGATTTAACGAGCGGATTTAATATAGGTGATAATATAACAACAGATCCTGCTTTTAATGAGATGGCTGGTTTTACGGAAAAAGATATTACCCTTATGTTAGATTATTATAAGGAAGAAGGTTTAATAAAGGAACATTCAGACAGTCTTACAGAAATAATGAGGCCATGGTATAACAATTATCTTTTTTCTGAATATGAAAATAATAGAATGTATAATTCCGATATGGCTCTTTATTTTATTAAAGAATATATGAAAATTAATAAAACTCCCAGAGATATGTTAGACCATAATATAAAAACAGATTATAAAAAACTGAAGTATTTAATAATAACTGATATAGAAGGGCGGTACAGGGTAAACGGTAATTTTGATAAATTAAAGAAAATTCTTGAAGAAGGTCAAATAGAGTCAGATATAGTAAGAAGTTTTTCTGTAGACAGAATAATAAATCCTGAAAACTTTATATCTCTTTTATATTATTTCGGTTTACTGACAATAAATGGAATACACAGGGGAAAGCCTGTTCTGACTATTCCTAATGAAGTAATAAGACAGCTGTATTATGAATATATAAGAGATAGTTATTATGATACAAATATATTCAAAATAGATTTATTCAGACTCGGAGAATTATTTACGAAATTTGCTTATGATGGAAGGTGGGAAGAACTCTTTCTATATCTTTCTGATGAAATGAATAAACAGACTGCTTTACGTGATTATATTCAGGGAGAGAAATCTGTGCAGACATTTTTAAGGGCTTATCTGAATATATCCAATTATTATATAACCAGGAGTGAGAGTGAATTAAATAAAGGATATTGTGACATATTAATGCTCCCCAATTTACTGTCCTTTCCTGATTTACTTTATTCCTATCTTCTGGAGATAAAATACATATCCCTATCGGAATACAGTGAAAAAAGGTTGAAATCCGGAATACTTGAGGCGGAGGAAGAACTGAGAAGATATGAACAGGACAGGGATTTAAAGCAATTCACAGGTGGAACAAAACTTATAAAGATAATCCTTGTTTTCTGCGGAGTTGAATTGAAGTATAAAGCGGTTGCCTGTGAACAGTGAGACGATTAAGTTATATTTATACTCCACCTCAATAATGCAAATATCCCCGGAAACAGGTAACAGGGCGGGGATAAGCTCTGTTACCGGGATATACATTACTTTACACATTTAAAATCGCTGTTCTTACGTATTTCTTGGGATCGTAACATTTTTTGTGTAAACTCCTTTTTAGGCTATTCACAGGAATCTGGTGTTCCTCTCTTCAAAATATATAATTAAGTTACTCATTACACCGTTCCAGTCCTTTTGCTTATGTTGCCATTTCTTTTCCAGATCCATAGTTGACAGGTATATAAGTTTTAGTAGAGCTTCATCAGACGGGAAGTTTCCTTTTGTTTTAATCACCTTCTTGACAGCCCTATTATAACTCTCTATAGGATTGGTTGTATAGATTAGTTTTCTTATTTCTTCCGGGTATTTAAAGAAAGTTGATAGGCTCTCCCAGTTATTCTCCCAGCTTTTTACTGCATAAGAATATTTTTTACCCCATTTTTCGCCAAATCTTTTTAATGCTTCAAACCCTGCTTCTTTAGTTG
>JBEHWO010000806.1:0-1889 GCA_040217695.1 Vulcanimicrobiota bacterium
TTATGAGAAAAACTAATTTAAAACAACCACAGATCAGAGTGATCAGGGCAGATTTACTTGATCAAAAGATTATCCGTGAAATTATCGATGGGAAAACTAAAAAATACGAATATCAATTCGATGCTCCTGATTTAAATACAAAGGTTTTCGAAGAATTACGAAATGCTAAATTGGAAGACTTAAAAAAAATGATTGAATATGTGGAAACAGATAAATGTAGGATGAATTTTCTCTGTGATTTTTTAGGTGATAAGATACCGCCTGTGTGTGGAAAATGTGATAATGATTGTAATAATTATCTTACCACTGATATAACCCGGGAATGGATTGATAAGATTGAAGATTTCTGGGCTAATTACTTCCCTGTTTTAGAATTAGAATCATCCAGATCAAAGCTGAAGAATGGTATAGCAGCCTCATTTTATGGTAAGTTAAATGCAGGTAATATAATAGAAAAATGTAAATATAAGGATGGAGGAGATTTCCCGGATTTGCTTCTACAGTTAACTCTCAGTGCCTTTTATGAAAAATTGGCAGAAGACAAATTTGATATGATTGTATATGTACCTCCGGTAGAAGCAGGTGATTTAGTAAAAAACTTTGCTCGAAAAATCTCTTTAAGGTTAAACATACCTTTATCATATAATTTAAAAAGACAGGGAAATGGCAAGCCACAGAGACTATTAAAAAATAAGGTATTAAAAAGAGATAATGTTTCAGAGGCCTTTATTTATACCGATCCTGATGAAATTAAAGACAAATCTATATTAATAATTGATGATGTCTTTGATACCGGGGCAACAATCAATGCTCTGGGAAAGTTATTCAGTAAGTCAGGAGTAAAGAAAATAGTCCCGTTAGTAATAGCGAAGACTATGGGAGGTGATCTGTCCTGATGGATGAAAAACAAATACCATACTGGATGGCATTGGCTCATATGTCGGACTGGAGTAATGAAAAAATTAACAGGGTAATTATTAGAATTATTCATGAAAAAAAGATAAGTATGGAAGATTTTTGGAATGCATCAGTTAATGATTGGATCAATCAATTCCTTATCCCTGAGGAAGATATTTTTATTCTTAAGGATGTGAAGAAACAATTACCAAATTATTCTTTTCTTGCAGAGGAACTACTTAATCAGGGTTATAAAGTAATACCAATTAGTTCTCCTGAATATTCCAATACTCTGAAAAAGAATCTTAAGGTAAGAGATGCACCTTCTATTCTTTATATAAAAGGTAATAAACATTTACTTCAGGAGAATTCTATAGCGATTATCGGCTCAAAAGACCCGTCAGAACCTGTTCTGAATTTTACAGATAAGATCGTTAAAAGAGCTATAAAAGAAGGCAAGATTGTTATAAGTGGTTTTACTAAAGGCGTTGATTTACAGGCAATAAATTCTGTAGTTACATATGAAGGGCGATGTATAATAGTTCTTCCACAGGGAATTATGAATTTTTCAACCGGATTTAAAAAGTATTATTCTTCTATAATTAAAGGTAATATTCTGGTTGTAAGTCCTTTTTATCCTAAAGCATCCTGGAGTAAACTTTTAGCTATGACCAGAAATTATATTGTTTATGGACTGGCAGAAGAAATCTATGTAGCTGAAGTATATGAAAAGGAAGATATTTTTTCGAAGATTAATTATGGTTTAACGAAAAAAAAGAAAATTTTTGCAAGAGAGCCTTATTGTAATGAGAAAAATGCCAATGGTTTATTAATTGGGAGAGGAGCAATACGATTAGGTATTAATGGAGTGAAAATTTCCGATAGAATAATAAATGTATCTAAAATGCGCTATGAATAAATTTGATCTTATGGAAAATAATAATATAATCTATACCGACGACTCATGGGTGAAATCTGACCAGATTCCCTTC
>JBEHWO010000807.1:0-1889 GCA_040217695.1 Vulcanimicrobiota bacterium
TCCCGAACTCACTCTTAAGCTCTGACTTTATCTCGGCAAAAGCACTCTTATATTTACCGGTTATCTGTTCTCCCTCTTCCGGTTGCTCCGGCTGTTCCGGCTGCTCCACCTGTCCTGCCTCATTACCAACCTTATTCATAAACTCACCTCTCTACCAGAATACTTTATATGCTTCTAAAATCGCTTCTCACGCATTCTACCCCTTCCAGCAATTCCTTTTATCCATGAAAACTTTCTAAGCCTTCCTGGAGGCTTATTTTGAATTTCTGACTAAAAATTCTCAAAAACCCCCTGTTTTGAGGTATATTCTGCCAAAAATCACCCTTCCTAAAACCTCAAAAAACGTCCATTTTACGCCATTTTAGCCCTAAAACCCCCTGTTTTACCCCTAAAATGACCGACTTTACGGGAATATGTCCTCAAATTGACGTAGGAAAAAGTCGGACATGTTTTTATAGAAACTTTTCTTACAGAAACTATCGTAATTCTTTACAAACCCGGATAACCACCCTTACATATTTCTGTCAATTCACTTCCATCAATCTTCATACGGTAAATTCTATGCCGGTATTTCTCCTTATAATGCTTTTCTCCAAAACCCCAGAAATATATAAACTTCCCATCTCTCGACCATACAGGATCAGAAGCAGTAAAGTCAGGAGTAGTAATTCTCTTATAACTCTTATCAGAAAAATCATAAATAAATATAGCTGTAACACAATCATGAAATTCCTTTATAAATTCCTCTGTCCCTTTTACCATAACAGTAAAGAGAAAAATCTTATCATTCACAGGACAGGGCACAATTTCAACATCACTGGAAAGTATATTTTCTTCACTATCAATAAAATCCAGTGAAATTTTATTAATTATCTTCCCCGATAGATCAATACGATAAAAATAATATAAATCTATAAAACATATACTCTTCCCATCCGGGGCCCAGTGAATTGAATAAATATCATCTACTATTCCGTCATCTCTGGATATTAAATCTTTCTTTCCGGTGCCATCAGGGTTAATCACTGCAAGTGTTCTACTCTCACCCAGATAAACAAAAGCTATCAAATTATCAACAGGAGACCAGGTAAGATCATATATATAACGATTATTTCTAAATATCTCTCTGCATCCTTTACCATCTATACCGGCAACGTTAAGTGTAGTTTGATCAACATCAAACCTTGTTATAGGCTCAGGTTTCATAAATTCCTCAGTATAAACTATAAATTTTCTATCTGCACTCAAAGAAGATATTAGCCCTTTTCCTATCTTTACCGGCTTCTTTCCAATCGAAGAAAGATAATAAATCCATCCGGCATCCTGATAAGACATAGGATAAGTCTCATCAGTTTTATTCTCTCCAAAACCTGAACATTCCTCATAAGAAAAACTCTTCAGAGAAAAATAAACCTGTATCAGAAAAAACATAAAAATACACAAAATAAAACTATATTTCATCAAAAACCCCTTTCAGACCATCTAAAACTTAAACATAATAATCAGCCAGAAAATTTAACCTTTATTTCTGAAAAACTTTTCAATAAAATCTCTAAAAAACTTATAATAAATTGAACCCCATAGAGGTGTATCTTTATAATAAAATAATTCCTTACTCTTCACATTAAAAAGAACAGGCATTTCAAAAGCTGCAAAATGCTTCTTATAACTTCCCTGGACAAATTGCTTCGCATCTTCATCAATACTCGATGACACCAAAAGAGCAAAGGAAGTGACACAGGATAAAAAGCCCAATGGCAATCCATGATTATTCTTTATTGCATAATCAATAGCATGTTTAGAAAAATTCTCTATCACTTCTCTTGAAACTCTATCTGAAACACCCATAATTACAAAAATGTTCATCTGAGTTCCAAACCACAACAGCT
>JBEHWO010000808.1:0-1883 GCA_040217695.1 Vulcanimicrobiota bacterium
AATAGCAGTAAATTTTTGCATTTTTATCCCTCCTCGTATAAATTTATTAACATATCTTTACACCTACTTAAATTACTTATGGTTCTATGATTTTTCCACAGATAGTTCCAAAACTAGCAGGTAATTCATATTCCAAAACATATTCAATAGTTTTACGTTGCCATGGCTCCAGAGTTTTCATTATACTGGAGTGTATTCCTGTTTTCGGGTCGAAACCTCCTCCTGCAGTAATGTTTAGAGGTTCATTAAATCGCCTTTCCAACATTTTTTTATCTAGTTCATCCACTATCTTTCTATTTTTATTATAGCCCGGATGATTTACATCTTTAACTTCTATAAATTTATTACACGTATCAAAATATATAAATTCTCCTGGAGTTCCATCACCCTTGCAACGAATTTCCCCTACAAGACGTCCGGGAGACCTTGACTCATCTTCATTGATTACACTCTCATATAAATATATTAACATCAATAATACCTCCTTCATAAGTTAGCAAAAGTTATCGATTGATTCTTACCATAGTATTTTTTCTCCTCTAGTTAAATATTTATCAATTATAAAGTTAAATTGCTTTTTATAAGGCGAATACGCAATGCGTTCCAGGAATCTCTTCCCATCAAAAGAACCAAAATCCTTTTCAAACTCTCGTTTGTCTATCATAAGTTTTTTAAAAGTTTCTGCCGCTGTTTCTTTAGGACTCTTACAATCTCTTGCATAATCAGTAATGTTATGTGCTCCAGGGTCATTAAAAGGAGAATTAGGCATTTCAGAACGGAATTTACCATCACTGCCAAGCTCATAATCGGCCTGATGGAAAAACTCATGATTGATCTCATCAATCTGTCCTTCCAGGTTCTTTGTCTTTAAATTTGTCTCATTCAGAGCAATCTTGCCGTTGGAAGGATCAGACAGGCCATAGGCATCTACTCTTACTTTTTTCGATGTAATCTTATCCATATAAACTTCGTTTAAATTCTTTATATTGTTTTTCATACCCTCCGGCATCTGTTTCATTGCCTTATTAATCAGTTCTGTACTTTCTTCAGACCCATAGAACTCAAAATCCTTTGATAATCCACTAATTTTTTTAGAATGAAAATTATTTTTTGCATTATTACAGATCTCATTCAATACTTCTTCATTACCAACTTTCGGTCCATAGAATAAATCTTCAAGCTTATCATTTATAAATTTAATTGTTTTATTATTAGTTAGCTTATCATTAATCTGTTTAAATAACTTACTACCAAACTCTTCAGGTCTTTTACTGGCTAATATTTCTTCTCCATATTCCAGTATTTCCGTTTCAACTTTTCCTGCAGTATCTTTTAAACCTGTTTTACCACCCTTAATCAGTCCGTCAACCAGACCTTCGGCTTTACTCTTAATACCCTTACCTGCATCAATGAGAGCTTCCTCTGCCGGCTTACCTGCCCATTCCAGTATTTCCCCTGCATCTGCACCTGTGGCAAATTTTAAAGCTTTATTTGCCGCATCCCCTCCGTAAGAGAGTGCTTCTGTTACGGCTTTCTTCCCGCTGACCGTCGAAGTTTTTACAACTTCATATACTTCCGGCGCTACTGATTTTAACAGAGTATCTCCCTTACTGAATAACTTCTTTGCTCCGGGGCCTGCCGTTTTTAACACCTTTGTCCCTGCACTGCCTGCCCATTCCAGGGCTTTCCCTGATTCAAGAGCGGCAGAAACAAATATTC
This sequence comes from Vulcanimicrobiota bacterium, assembly GCA_040217695.1. Taxonomy (GTDB): domain Bacteria; phylum Vulcanimicrobiota; class SpSt-956; order SpSt-956; family JAKJGF01; genus CALARM01. The sequence goes on from JBEHWO010000808.1 coordinate 1,720, forward strand.
TGACTCCTGCTTCCCCCGTATCCAGTGCTGCTTTTTTATAATTACCCTGCTTGAAATCATTCCCTGCATCTACAAGTTTTCCCGCTCCTCCCAGGGTTATATCTACCGTATCTACAATATTCTGTGTCGCATCGGCACTTTCAAGATTTGCTTTATTTATCTCT
>JBEHWO010000809.1:0-1870 GCA_040217695.1 Vulcanimicrobiota bacterium
GGATGTAATTTCCCATGTTATGCCTTTATGATGTCAAAAAGATTTGGAAGAGTTAAGGATTATGAAGACTGGCGTAAGCCTAAAATAATCGAAAATTCTATAGAATTGTTAAAAAAGGAACTTGCCAGCTATAGGGATAAAATACAGTTTATTCATTTATCTTTTATGACAGATCCTTTTATGTATAATATGGAAACCGGTGAACTTATACAGGAGATCAGTGAATTAACTCTTGATATAATTGAACTTATCAATAGTAATGGCATCAAGGTAACAACTCTGACGAAAGGTTTTTATCCTGAAGATTTAACAGAAAAGAAATTTTCAGTTAATAATGAATATGGCATTACACTGGTTTCACTTAATTCTGATTTTAAGAAGAAATTTGAATCATTTACTGCACCTTATGATATAAGAATAAATTCTTTGAACGAGTTACATAAGGCAGGATGTAAGACCTGGGTAAGTATAGAACCCTATCCAACTCCCAATTTAGATCCTGAAGCATATAATATTGAAAAGGTATTGAAGGAAGTTAAATTTGTAGATAAAATGGTCTTCGGTAAATTAAACTATAATATCAATTCAGCAATGTTTAAGGATAATCTGTTGTTTTATGAGAAGATTGCAGAGAAGGTGATTTCTTTTTGCCGGAAGGAAAATATTGAACTTCATATAAAAGATGGAACCCCTCTGTGTAATAGGAATAACACATTATTTTTATGATTATTACTAATTATAGAAACGGATTAAACTCGTGATACGAGATTATAAATATGAATAATAATTGGACTCCTATTAATTTAGGAGATATATTTGAGATTAGATATGGTAAAGGCTTGCCAGATGAAGCTCGTAATAAAACCGGTTCGATCTATGTTTATGGTTCTAATGGAATTATAGGTAAACATGATAAAGCATTAACTACTGGAACAACTATTATAATAGGGAGAAAAGGTTCTGTTGGTGAGGTGAATTTTAGTTATAATAACTGCTGGCCTATTGATACAACATATTATATAGATACTTTTCCTGGCAATATTCCTCCAAAATATTGGATGCATCTTTTGAAATCTTTAAATCTTGGAGCTCAAGATAAGTCTTCTGCCATACCTGGTATCAATAGAAATGATATTTATAAGGTAGATGTTTTACTCCCACCCTTAAACGAGCAACACCGCATAGTCTCAAAACTCGAAAAACTCCTGTCAAAAGTGGAAGCCTGTAAAGACCGGCTCAAAAAAATCCCTCTCATCCTGAAAAGATTCCGCCAGTCTGTTCTGGCTTCTGCCTGCTGTGGGCGGCTTACTGCCGATTGGAGAGAGAAAAATCCCGATGTGGAGCCGGCGGAGAAACTTTTAGAAAAGATTTCTATCAATGTTAAGAAAGTTAAGAAAAATAGCCACCTGGTGGATCTAAATATATTAAATTTACCAGAAATACCTGAATTTTGGAAATATGTTTCTATTGATGATCTTACAAATAATATCAAATATGGAACTTCTCAGAAATGTGATTATGAGAAAATAGGTGTTCCTGTCCTTAGAATTCCTAATATGGCTGATGGAATAATTGACGTTTCAGATTTAAAATATGCTGAATTACCTGAAAATGAATATAAAAATCTAAAATTAATTTCTGGAGATATATTGCTTATTAGAAGCAATGGAAGTGTTTCACTGGTTGGTAAAACCTCAATTGTAAGAGCTGGTGAAGAAGGTTTTGCTTATGCCGGCTATCTGATACGTCTTCGTTTTAATAAGACGTTGCTCGATCCCTTTTATATAAATCTTGCTCTTTCATCTTATTACACAAGACTCCAAATTGAAATACCTGCCCGTTCAACCAGTGGTGTTAATAATATTAATAG
>JBEHWO010000810.1:0-1861 GCA_040217695.1 Vulcanimicrobiota bacterium
CAGAATAGTGGCCGTAAAATGTCTCCCCATAACAGATCCTACCATAGATAAAGATGCTATAGATCAATTGGAAAGAGAAGCAAAAATCTTAAAAATTTTGTCCCATGAAAATCTTCCCTCTATATATGATTATTTTAAGGGAACAGATCCTTGTTTTAAAGTGCCGGCTTTCTACATTGTAATGGATTTTATTGAAGGGAAAAACCTACTGTATATCATAGAAGAGCACAGAAAAGAGAAAAGGATTATCTCTGAGATCCAAGCTCTTTCCTGGATAGTGCAGATATGTAAAGCTGTAGAGTATATTCACACAAAAGCCATAATTCACAGAGATATAAAACCACAGAATCTGATACTGGACAAAAAAGGCAGGATTTTTCTTGTGGATTTCGGTATTTCAAAGATTTATAACCCTCTCAACCCTGTAACAACAAAATCAATAAAAGGAAGAGGCACACCGGGATATGCACCTCCTGAGCAGTACGGAACAGGCGAACATACTGATATAAGAAGTGACATTTATGCCATTGGAGCAACACTCTATAGCCTTCTGACAGGTGAAGAACCTCCTGCTGCAAATAGCCGTATGTATGATCAGAATCTTTTTACACCCCCCACAAGAATAAATAAAAATCTCTCTCCATCACTTGAACAGTGCATCCTTAAAGCAATGGCACTAATGGTAAAAGATAGATATAATTCTGTAGGAGAATTACTTGAGGCCCTCACAGGAAAAATTCTAGAACAGCCTCTTCAGTGTCCAAACTGTCTGACATACAATTCCCCAAGGGCTACCAAATGTCTCCATTGTGATACTTCTTTTATTACAGGAAAAATTCTCTATTTTAACTTCAAGAATTCTTATAAAAAACCAAAAGATCTTCAGGAATTAATAGAAGTAGTAACAACTGACAGAGCGACTTTTCAGGATTTAAAGGAGTATCATTTCTTTACAGGTGATCTTTCTAACTGGCTTTCTGCTATTGGCTATGGAAATTATGCTGCAGAAGTAAGAGATATAGCCATAAAATGGAAACCTTATCCAGAAAAAGCTTTATGGATATTTCTCTGGAAAGCTGGTTATAGTAAAATCAGATTTCATGACGGGGAAGAGGCAGAAAATATAAACCAGTTTATTAATCTTTCTCTGAAATATCCTGATATTGGAGAAAAAATGCTCTATAATGATTTACTTATAGAATGGCTTAAAGTAAAAGAAGAAACTAGAGGGGTAAAAGAAGTAGAAGATATACTTAAAAGTAAATGGTCAGATGAACCGGAGACAGCTTTATTAATTTTCCTCTGGAGGATGGGTTTTACTGAAATTTCTTTCTCTTCCTCTGAGAAAGCAGAAAATATAGATCAATTTATTAAACTTTCTGATAAATACCCTGATACTGCAAAAGATATACTTTATTCAGGTATATTAAGCGAATGGCTTAAAGCAATAGGAGAAAAACAGGCTGCTTTAAAGTCTGTAGATATAGTTAAAAATGAAAAGAATAAAGATATTGGACTTGAAAATCTTTTGAAAACTCTTGGAATAAAAAGTCCGGAATTGTCTGTATCAGTTCAGGAAATTAATATGGGGAGTGTTTTTCAGGATATAAATAAAAAGGTGTCTTTTGAAATAATAAATAAATCTAGAGGTTGGCTTCACGGAAAATTACAATCTGATAAAGACTGGTGTGTTTTTCTTCAAAATAGTTTTAATGGAAATAAAAATACTGTGGAAATTAGTGTTGATACAAATAAACTGGGAGCAGGCGGAGTTTACAAAGCAAATGTTACAATAAAGAGTAATGGGGGAGATTTTGATTTACCTGTAGTTATTAAAGTTATCTTTCCCTGGCAAAAATTA
>JBEHWO010000811.1:0-1851 GCA_040217695.1 Vulcanimicrobiota bacterium
GCAGGAAGATTACATAAGAGGAACATTATAAATGCGGCTGAATAAAGTATTTTCTTCATAAGAATCTAAAAAACCTCCTTATTTATTATTGTCTTGACTTACAGAAAGATTCTATAGAGATGGTTTCAAAACCTCTAAAAATTATAAAATTATCATTATAGTCAGTACAGTCAGTTTCATAAATATCCATAAATAAAAAACTCGTAATGCGTAATGCGTGATGCGCAGGGATTAAACCCGTCACGCGTCACGCGTTACGCTTCTCATAAATTAACAATACACTATAACAAAATATACACTGAAAAAAAACAGGGCCTGGGGCCCTGCATAATAATTTATTGTTATCCCGGCACGGGTTACCTGTTATCAATATCTCACATATTCATCATCTTCAGTATCTGATGCGTCAAGTTTTAACACTATCCCTTTTTCACCTGAATCCATTTTTGATGTACCAATCTGTTTCTGTGGCTTCACATGACCTCTGGCAGCTAACTTTTTCACTTCTCTTGTTTTATCACCTTTTACAACAGACCTGACAGCAGATACTCTGGAACTATCGAGTTTAAAGAAGTTTATAAGTTCCTGAAGCTGTCCGGCCTGACTTAAAAGCTGTTCTGAAGTAGCAGCCATTTCTTCAGATGCTCCTGCATTCTGCTGTATTACTCTGTCTAATTCCTGAATTGCCTTGTTTATCTGTTCCGCTCCCGTATTCTGTTCATTACTTGCAACACTTATTTCCTGAACCAGTTCTGCAGTCTTCTGTATGGCAGGCACCATCTGGGTTAACATAGTTCCTGCCTTTTCCGCTACTTCCACACTTGCAACAGATAATTTACCTATTTCCTGTGCTGCCATCTGACTTCTTTCTGCAAGACTTCTCACTTCGGAAGCAACGACAGCAAATCCTTTACCATGTTCACCTGCTCTTGCTGCTTCAATAGCGGCATTCAGAGCAAGCATATTTGTCTGTCTTGCAATCTCTTCTATAATAGAAATCTTTCCTGCTATTTCTTTCATAGCACCTACTGTTTCAGTCACAGCTTTTCCGCCTTCTTTTGCATCTTCTGCCGCTTTAATGGCAATCTTCTGAGTCTGATTGGAATTATCGGCATTCTGTTTTATATTTGCAGTCATTTCTTCCATAGAAGAGGATACTTCTTCGGCAGAAGCAGACTGTTCCGTAGCACCCTGGGCAATCTGCTCGGAACTGGAACTCATCTCCTGGCTTGCAGATGCCACATTATCTGTAGCAGTCTTTACATTCATAACTATACCCTGAAGAGCCGATACCATCTGCTTGAGAGCAAGCATCAATCTGTCATGTTCGGACCGTTCCCGAACCGCTACCATAAGATTACCATCGGCAATATCTTCTGAGATAACGGTTATTTTGTCCAGTGCCACTATAAGTTCATTCAAATTATTTTTAATAAGATTAAAATCGCCTTTATATTCGGCAGTAATCTTTGGAGGCATATCACCTCTTGCAATTCTGTCAATATAATCTGCTGCCATAGAAAGAGGATTTACCAGAGAATCAAGGGTATGATTTATACCTTCAATAATCTTTCTGTAATCGCCGGTGAATTTCGCCACATCTCCTCTTACGTTCAGTTTTCCATCCACTGCTCCTACAGCAAGCTTATCTATTTCATTTATCACAGCTTTAATAGTTTCCATCATACGTATGAAGGCAGGTGCCAGGGTATCCTGTTCCGATCGTTTTCCTGTTCCGTTACCGATCTGCTTGAAGGCTTCAAGAGGTGACAAATCTCCGTCTGCAACCTTGTTTACCGTATTACGTATATTCATTACCCTGTCATGAACAGAATTGGTAGCTTCCGCCGT
>JBEHWO010000812.1:0-1840 GCA_040217695.1 Vulcanimicrobiota bacterium
ATTATTTGCCGAATCACTGGGTTCAGGATATGAAATTAAAACCGGTGTCTCAATATCAAGACAGCGCAGAGTATCTGTTCCGCAGAGGCTTTATTATTCTGAAATTATAAGAAATTTCTCAGGCATTGAATTTGAAGCAGATATATTTTTTGATAGAGCACTTACAGAAGATGAAAGAGAGCTCTTCGAAGCGTCATTAAAATCTCTTGTGGCAATCGGAGGGAACAAAAATCATGGTATGGGCTTCTGTACTATTACCCTCTCAGAATATGATATTAATAAAGAGAAAGACGAAATATTAAATTATCTCTCTCCCTCTTCTTCTATAAGAATCAAGCTAAAAACCCTTTCTCCGATGATTCTGGGAAAAGCAAAAGGACAGGATTATTTTTCTTCAAGTCAGGATTATATCTCAGGAAGTGCCATAAGAAGCGCTCTTATTAATAAATTAAAATCAGATGGTATCTTCAAACTGAATGAAGAAAATAGAATTTCTGACAGAGATTTTGAAACTATGTTTCTGAATGAAGATACTATGCTGTTATTTGACAATGCCTATCCTTCAGGAACTGCTGATCAATCCGGACCTGTTCCCCTTACTGCTGAAAGCTGTAAAAAATATCCCGGATTTTCAGGAAAATCTTCGGAAGAATCTTCAAAGCCTCATGGTGTTATAGATAATCTTTTATATGATTTCATCCTGGATAGGGCCTATAAAAAAGGTTTCCCATTCTATCTTAAAAGAACATGTCCTATTTGTAATTCACCGATAAAAAAATATTCTGGCTATACAGGTTTTAATCAGGGGTCACCCGAAGGCCAGAGTTCGAAGACGAGAGTAATGACAAAATCAGCCGTTAATAGAATGTTGAATAAATCTCAGGATGGTATGCTTTATTCTATTGAAGCAATCGAAAAAGGAGAGGTTTTTAGAAGTAAAATAAGAAGAGTCACTGCAGAATTTGCTTCTATGTTAAAGAAGTATAATGATACGGAATTACTTATAGGAGGCTCAAAAGGACGTGGCTTTGGAAGAGTTTCTCTGGAGTTCGAAGCACCTGATAAAGAGGAGGACTTAAATAGAAGAGTAAAAGATTTTAACGAAAAATTAAGGAAACTCTCGGAAGATTTTACTTCTTTATACCCCGATTTCAAACAGATCGTAGATAATATTTCTAGAAAGACTTTTTTCTCCCTTACTCTTTATTCTGATACCTTTATATATTCCCCGACTATGTCGCCTTTACTCGTTATAACGGAAGAATATCTTGCAAATCTGGGTATAAGGGTAAAACTTGAACGTTCCTATAAAGGTTTCATCACTGTAGGAGGGTGGAACTGTCTTTATGGTCTTCCCAGAGAAAAAATGCTTGCTATAAGTAAGGGAAGTGTTTTTCTTTATAGTTTTGATGGAGAAAATCTGGATGATAAGACTTATAAATTCCTTCTGAATATTGAGCAGGAAGGTCTCGGTGAATTAAAAGAAGAAGGATTCGGAAGAATGAAAGTCTGCGATTCTTTTCATTATGCAAAGGAGGTTTTTTAGTTATGGAAGTTAAAGACAGAGCTATTATAGAAAGAGATGTAGATAAACAAAAAACGGAATTGATAGACAAAGTTGAACAACTGATGAAAGATAGCCGTATATGGGAAGATGATGGGCTAAAAGAATCTCAATTCAGGAATTTAATGAATGTGGCTAATTCGACTACATCTGTTCCTGTTATTACAAATTTTATTAAATACCAGATAGGAAGAACTAACAGACCAAATATACAATGGCACTACAAAAATTTTGGAATAAACCTTATAAAAATGATAGAAGAGCCTCTGAAAACTA
>JBEHWO010000813.1:0-1838 GCA_040217695.1 Vulcanimicrobiota bacterium
AATGCTATTTATAATGCTTGGCTTAAGAATGGAGGAACCGTTTTTATACCGGATGGAACATATATGATTAATGGACGAGTAACCGTACAAATATTTAGTAATGTAACTTTAAAACTTTCAGATAAGGCTATTCTAAAAGCGATACCAACAACTTATGATTGGAGTATTGTAGTTCAAATAAGAAACTCTCATAATGTTAAATTAATTGGCGGAAGTATAGTTGGTGAAAGAAACGGACATTTAGGGACAACCGGCGAACAGGGTCATGGAATTGGTATATACGGAAGTAATGATGTTTATATTGCTGATATAAACGTATCTGATTGTTGGGGAGACGGTATTAATATTGGAGGTACTCTGAAGCAAAATTACTCTGAAAAAGTTATTATTGAAAGAGCCACAATAAATAACAATAGAAGGCTAGGTATAGGTGTACAGAGTATTAAAAATTTGATTATTAGAGATGGAGTAATATCGAATACGCAAGGTACTGCTCCGCAAGCTGGAATAGACTTTGAGCCGAGCAATCCTACACATTTTATGGAAAATGCGGTTGCTGAAAATGTACAAACAGTAAACAATGCAGGATGTGGTATACAAATTTATATGGCATACGGTGGTTCTATTAATAAAGCTGATATAACTATCAAAAACCATACTGATACTAATAGTCTTAAAGGTGCAATCAATAATTATGGCAAAAACAATTATTATCAGTGGATTAGTGAAAATTGTAATATAAATGTTATATAGTACTGAGAACTTAGTTGAGATACACCTAAAAGCCAGATAGTTGGCGGATTTCCTCCAATTGCTTGGCTTTGGCATCTGTTGAAGCAGCGACATTTCCGAGTGTATATTTAATGTCATTTCGTTTGAATAAGCCCGTATATAGACCACGATACACCCAGTATAATGGCAATAAAAATGGTGTTTTTTGTAGTGAAGGAAAAAGCAGATTCATGTTTTGTCTATTAGGAAAGAAAATTCTCAGGATATATTTCCACCTGATCGTGTTGAAGCTTTTATTGTTCTTCTTACTTTCGGCAAGAAGTTTTGTAAGCATAAAGTTTGCTGCTGTGCCGTGGGTTCCGTTTGATAGTACATACTCTGCTATTTCTGGATAAAACCTATCGCTGCATTTTCCCTCAAACCAGTACTCAGACAATGATTCCATACTTTTGGCAAACTCATATAGACCCGCTTTTTCGAGTTCTGTAGTAATATAATTCCAATCCATTTGATTGCGGTAATGTCTTTTATAAACCCAAATATCCATTACCGAGCGTAAACCTGTACCACCTCTTTGGTAATGTTTGGCCATATGACCAAGTAAATAAATATAAAAATCCTCTTCGGACATTTCATACTGGTATTTGTGGCCCGCTTTTAGTCTTGTTCTATCCCAACCACTGCCAAAATAGAAAAATAAATTTTCTACTTTTTGTTGCGATATAAGTAACTTGTGAAGTTCGATCATCACTGCCGGATTTTTAAAGTAAATATCATGATTATTGTCTTCTGATCTTAAAGTATATCCTAAACCAAGCATGATGTCCTTAGCCTTCTCCAATTTGCTTTCTTCAACTAAAATATCCACATCACCCATCGAACGCATATTTGATTGTGGATAGAGATGCTTAATGATGTATCCTTTAAGCGGCATACACTTCATCTGATTCGCTTCAAATGTCTGTAAAATTTTCTCAACCTCGGTTTGCTGCCAGGCTTCTTGAAAGACTATTTTATGACAGGCGTATTGAAAGGCTTCCAAAATTGTTGAATCGGGTAAAGGATCAAGTTTGACCAAACCATAATAAGCGATATTGGCAACGCTA
>JBEHWO010000814.1:0-1838 GCA_040217695.1 Vulcanimicrobiota bacterium
ACTTCTCGGTGTTTATATACCATCTGATAAACAGATTATCTTATATGACAGAGGTATAGACTGGTTTGCCGCAGAGGAAAAACTTGATAACAATTTATTGCGTGCTGTAGTGCTTGTTCATGAGATAGGCCACTGGGTAACTCATGTTTTACCGAAATTTCAACAATTTAATTCAACAATTTTAAGATTATTTGCGCAGCAGCATGGTAATCCGGGATGGCCTTTAGCTGATTATACTAAGACAGATGAAGAAGTCCATGAAGGGTGGGCACAGTTAATAACCTGGTGGATAGTCAATCACGTTGGAGGAGAATTGAAGAGAACATTTGAGAAATTGAATCAGAACCAGTCATCTCCTTATCTGGTTTTTAAAAAATACACAGGATATGATGTTAAGAGAGTAATAGATTCACTTGAAAAATTGAGAAATCTTGGCAGACCTGCAAAAATTTCTGACTGGGATAATGTTATATAAAAAGGCGGGATAGTTTATGAAAATTATTATACATGGAGGAGCAAATCAGATAGGTGGAAACTGCGTCGAAGTAATTAGCGAAAATACAAGACTGATTGTAGACACAGGTATTCCCATTACTAATATAGATGGTACGCCCTTTGATTCCTCTATGTTTAATAATCTATCAGGTAAAGAATTATTATCTAAAAGTCTGATACCTGATATTAAAGGATTATATTTCTGGGATGAACCTGTAGTTTCAGCCGTATTATTATCCCATTATCATCAGGATCATTACGGCTGGATTAAATATGTTCATCCCGGAATACCCTGTTACCTGGGAGAGATATCCCACAGGATGATAGAAAGCAGGAGTATTATAAATAACGATCCGGAACCTGTTATAAAAAATTACTGTTATTTTAAATCATGGGAAGCCTTTTCTACAGGCAATATAAAAATAACCCCTTTTCTTATGGACCATTCTGCCTGTGATTCTTATGCCTTTACAGTGGAATGTGAAAATAAAAGAATTGTCTATACGGGAGATTTCAGAAACCATGGCAGAAAAGGAAAATTATTCAGGAGTTTTCTGGAACAATGCCCCCTTCCGTTAGATTTTTTAATTATAGAAGGCACAACCTTCAGTAATGAAGAACATGAAAGGGTAACAGAAGAAGAAGTTGAAGAAAAACTGGTTAAAATCTGCAATGAATCCTCAGGTCTTATCCTCGGTTTTACTTCCACACAGAATATAGACAGAATTGTTTCTTTTTATAAAAGTGCCATAAAGACCGGAAGAACAATGGTTATAGATCCTTATCAGGCTTATGTGCTTGACCAGGTTGGATGGAATGTGCCGGGAGTGAATGATAGTTATAAAATCAAAGTAATGTATTCTCATTTTATCTCAAAAAAGATTGCAGAAACAGGTCATATAGATATACTTTATCGCTACAAATCTCATAAGATTTCAAGAGAGGAATTACATTTAAATCCCGGTAAATACGTGCTTCTCATAAGGGGTTCTATGATGAAAGATTTGCAGATAATAGGTAATTTAAGTTCTGCAACACTGATATATTCTTTATGGCATGGATATAAGAGCGAGAAAAAAACGCAGGAGTTTTTAAGTGAACTGATGAAAAACGGTGTAACTATAACAGATTTACACAGCTCCGGCCATGCAGATTTTGATACTATAAAACAGATGGTAGATAAACTGCAACCAAAAAATATTATCCCCATTCATACTGAGAACGGGGATAAATTCAAGGAAATCAGTAATAACATTATTGAACCTTATAATGGAATGGTTCTGGATATTTAGAAAATTTGATTATATGGCGGCTTCTACAAGTTGTGAATCATACCAGCAAAA
>JBEHWO010000815.1:0-1835 GCA_040217695.1 Vulcanimicrobiota bacterium
AAAAAAAACAGTAGATTGGTTAAATAATCAATTACCGGAAGAGCCCCTTCCGGAGCATATAGCAGAAGCTATTAAAGGGGCTTCATTTTCTCCGCCGGACTCAATGGAATATACTTATAAAAATGGTTTATCATATATAATATTCGGAGAAAGTTATCTTTCGGAAGAGGAAGATTTATCTTCATCAAATGATAAAAAAAATCTGTTAAATTCATCACAAAGTTCTGTTCCAACAATTGTAAAAAATAAAGAGGTGTTGCTGTTAGGTCCTGTTTGTGAAGATTGGTCGTATAACGATACAATTTTCACCGACCTAAGAGCAGACTTTCAAAGTAAAGGGTTTACAGTTACCTATTTAGATGCTGGTGGAGGAAAAGTTACACATAAACCTGTAAGATACGACGAAGACGAAAAGATGTACGAATATAGTTGTATTATAGACCCTAATGCAACACATCTTGTAAGGCCAGACGATTTTAAAAATTTAGATCAATATGGAGTAATTTATATCAATGCTCATGGAGATATTAGATTCGATCCTGACTTAGGTGCTAATAGAATGTATATTCAAGCTTGTCCATATTATGTAGATACTGAAGGAAACATTGATGGAGATCTAAAAGCTTTCATAGATAGTGACCCTGATAAGCTCTATTATAAAATAGGTGTAATACCATTTAGACCATATAAAAATAAACCTACGTATTATACATGTTATTATAATTCTGTTCTTTTGACAGAGAAATTTTATGATGAATATATTAGACCAAAAGATTTTAGTGGTTCTATAGTTTATCTCAATGGTTGCTATATGTGGAATATGCATGAAGATTTTGACGTTTTTTCAAATGCCAAAGTTTTTGTAGGTACAAACGATGCAATAATATTGAACGAGATGCAGCTTTATTCATATTATTTTTTTAGTAAGATGTTGGCTGATACACCAATGAGTGCAAGAGATGCTTATAATAAAACAATAAATTACTATTCTCTTCATGATATAGGGTCAACCATTTTTATAGATACAGGACCCTCTGATGAAAATGATAGCACTTATTTACCAGGATACGTGACTGTAACAGTTCACAGAAAATAGAAAGGTTAATATGGCAGAACTGTATGAGCAATAACAAATTAGGGATTAATAAGTTGAAATCAGCTTTTCCCCCTGTCCATTCCATTATACTGGGAATTTTAGCTTCAGCAATATGTGGATTTATGCTGGCAAAAACATTCTTTTACGAACATAGAATATTAATACTTGTTTTTTATACTATTTTATTTGGATTTCTATTAGGTGCATCCATTTCTTATGGAGTAAAAAGAAATAAATATAAGAAAAAACTAAATATATTTATCTTAATAATGTTATGTTCATTTCTTACTTACCTGATTTTTAGTTTTAGTTTTATTGTTATTTTTAACTTGCCACCTGATTATAGTTTTGGGGATTCTCTACCTTCTATTAGCTCTTACCTAAATAGAATAGTACTCAAGTGGCCCCTGCAATACGAAACAGCTTTAAAAATTTTCAATAAAGAGGATGAGCCTACCACGACCCCTACAGTTGTGATAGAACCTACGCCAGTTCCATCAGCTACTTTTCCACCGGCAATTCCCACAGTTGTGATAGAACTCACACCAACTCCATTATCTACTTTTCCACCAGAAACAAGTATATACTACAGAAAAATATCTTCTCAAATATTACAGAAAAAAGTAGAATGGGTAAAAGAATTAGGGCCGGAGCTAGGCACAAAAAAAACAGTAGATTGGTTAAATAATCAATTACCGGAAGAGCCCCTTCCGGAGCATATAGCAGAAGCTATTAAAGG
>JBEHWO010000816.1:0-1816 GCA_040217695.1 Vulcanimicrobiota bacterium
AATTCAAGAGTTTTTAAAAAAAATTTTATATTTTCGTTTTTTGATTTTTAAAAAAAATCAATCAATTCCTTCCTTAATGGTTTTTTTATGTTATCATTATTACTTATAAAGTTAAATTATAATAAACTTTTGTATTTTATATATAATTACTTTTTTACATAGTATTCTGTATAAGTATATAAAGTTAATTTATAATAAAAAATAAAATTTTATATTCTGTTATGGCTACTTTTTGTATGACATCCTGTACAGGTTTTTATTCCATACATTTCATAATGACAGGTGTTACATTGTAAATTTTTTCTATGGTGTAGCAGGTGAATTCCTCGTTCAAAGGCAAGATATGTATGACATGTGCAGCAGTTTTCGTTTACAATACTATTTGCTTCTGGTGTAAGACTTATTGGTTTTTTATAGTTATCAAGGAAAAATTTTGCTGTATGACGAAATCCTATTTTCATTCCTGTAATGTATTTGTTATCTCTTGATAATATATGACAGTCATTACAGGTAGTTACTTTATTGTGAGTAGATTTTTCCCAACTGGTACAACTTTCATTCATAATATGACAGATTTTGCAGGATTTCGGATTATCAAAAATATACCCTTTCATATAATAGAGTATTACTATTAGTATGAAAAATAAAAATATAAATAGAAGCAAAAAAAACTTCTTCATTCTATTAAACATTTCGAGATTACCAGTTATAAATAGGAAGTATAAACGACGGCTTTTTGTCTGGTTGAGTTAGAATATTAATTTTTTTATTCAATGTATCAAACTCTGCAATAACGTAACCGGAAAGAGAGCACCCTGTTATAAAAAGTTTTCTTCCGCTTACGCCTGTTTTTATGTTAATTGGTATAAAATCAAGACTATATCTATCTTTAATAACCCCATTTATATTTAGATACAGCAACTCTTTTGTTTTATCTGCAATAACATAGAATTCGTCTCCCATAGAATTGGCGGCAATAGCTGCCGGACCTCCTTCTATACTTATAGTATTTAATATTTTTTTGCTCTTAAGATCTATAATCTTCACTTTGTTGCTATTGTAGTTAACAGTATAGAGTTTAGAATTATCAAAATTTGCTGTTAAATCTTTCTCTTCTTGAGCAACTGTAATAGAACCTATTATGGTGTTACTTTCTGTATTGAAAAAACAGATGGAATTTTGTCTGGAATTAAGTATATAAAGGACTTTTCCGTCAGGTGAAAGAGCTGACGTAATAGGGCCTGAACCTACAAGTATCGGATTAATTATATCTTTAAGATTGACCAGATCTATAACACTTAAATTATCAGAACGTTGATTTGTTATATAAACAGTTTTTTTATTTGTAGATAATCTTATAGTCGAAGGTTCCCTGCCAAGACTTTTTTCTCTTTTTATTTTATAAGTTCCTGGGATTATTTCTACAAGCTTTTCCTGTGCTGTAATAGCATATATACAGGACATTTCATTCGAATATACTGCGTCAATTAATTGTTGATTAATTTCCATTGACGAAACTTTAGCCGTGTTGAGATTAATAGTATCAATATTATTTCTTTCCTGTAATGAATAAATCAGAGCAGGGGGATTGTTTTTAACTGATAATGACGGTATCAGGACTTCTTTTTTTAACCATAACATATAAATAATAATGATCATTACTATCAGTATGCCTGCCTGAACCCCCCTGTTTCCCAGTACAGGATTGGTATTTATTTTCCACCATATTGTCTGGTGCCATCCTTCTAATTCTTTGCCTACCACCTGTTTGGGCTGTACTTTTTTTACCTTACTTTCTTCTTTTTTCTTTATTTTA
>JBEHWO010000817.1:0-1807 GCA_040217695.1 Vulcanimicrobiota bacterium
TGCGGCAAAGGAACTGGGACTTACAGAAATACAGGTGCAGTTTGTCGGCAAAGAAAAACAGGTTTCAACTATTAAAACAGAAGTCATTGAAGAACCTTCCTTTAAAAAATGAGTTTTAGTGGAGGGAGAAGAATTTTGCTATTTAAGTGAAATCCTAATCCCGGAGCAAGTCATAAAAACTCCTCCAGGTAGAGGGAAAATAGAAGAAACAATTTCTTATTAAAATAAACATGGTGAATTTGATAAGCCCATAAAAGTAAATAAAAATACCATGATGCTTACTGATGGATATAAACGTTATGTTGCGGCAAAGGAACTGGGACTTACAGAAATACAGGTGCAGTTTGTCGGCAAAGAAAAACAGGTTTCAACTATCAAAAAAGAAGTAATTGAAGTAATCGAAGAACCTCTCTCTAAAAAATCAGTTTTAGTAGAGGGAGAAGAAATTTGCCTCTTAAGTGAAATAATAATACCCAAAATCTTTCAATTACCTCCGGGAAAGAAAAATATAGACAAATCAATAACTTTTTTTATGAAACACGGTAGATTCCCTAATTCCATAATAATAAACAAAGAGAATAAAAATCTTATAGAAGGCTATAAATATTATATGGCTGCAAAAGAATTGGGCCTTATAGAAATAGCAGTTAAGTCTATAGAGAAAGAAAAAACAAAAGCATCTGATGCAGTTAAGTCTATAGAGAAAGAAAAAACAAAACCACCTGATGCGGTTAAGTCTATAGAGAAAGAAAAAACAAAAGCATCTGGTTTAGACTTTTGCCAGTTAAGTGAAATTATAATCCCGGATCAATTTGTAAAAGCTTATCCAGGCAGAGAAAAAATAGAAGCAATTATTTCTTCTTATAGAAAACATGGTAAATTTGATAATCCCATAAAAGTAATCAGACAAATCATTCTTGTTGACGGTTATAAACGCTATGTTGTTGCAAAGGAGTTAGGTCTTACAGAAATAGAAGTAAAATTTATAGACACACCTGCTCAAGAAACTATTAAACCCTCACGAAGAGAAGAGAAGAAAGAACTTCCTACTCCTACTAAGAAGGTAACCAAACCAGTTATTCTTCCAATAGCAAAAAATCTAAAAGGAAGCATAAAAAAACTTTTCCCTGGTAAAGGCTATGGTTTTATAACTGGAGACGATAGGGAAGCATATTTTTTTCACCAATCAGGGTTAAAAGGTATAGACATTGATGAGTTAGATTTAGAATATCGAGTAACATTTGACTTAATAGAAGGATTGAAAGGCCTAAATGCAGTGAATATCAGAGAGGATGTTAATGTTTAATTCTTTTGAATTGTGACTTGCTAGATGTCATGCTAAATTCAACAGGGTTAAATTTAGGGCTGTGCCAGATTTTATGTTGATGAACTAAATGCCGTGCCAGATTCAACAGGGTTAAATTTAATAATCGTGCCAGATCTGGCACGGTGTTATTATGAAAGCTTTTTATGTTGCCAGATTTTGTACTGATGAATTATTGTCCGTGCCAGACTTTTTTATCTATTATGTTGATGTTTAATTGTTTTGAATAAATGGTTTTTTAGATTTTAAAGGATAAAGTTTTGTATGTATTGAATAATTCTACAAATATAAGAGAGAGGTATTATGACGTGAAAGATATAGAGAAAATAAGTGTACTGAGTGATTTTTTGAATGGTAAGGTTAAGGCAAAAGGCTGGAGTAAAAGAAAGTTTGCGGAAAAGACCGGTTTGAATGAAACCTATGTATATAAGCTTTTATCAGGTAAAAGAGAGTTTACACCTAATGATGAGACTTTAGAGAATA
>JBEHWO010000818.1:0-1804 GCA_040217695.1 Vulcanimicrobiota bacterium
AATGGATCTCTGGGACTTGAAGAAAGGGTAAAGGTTCAAAGGGATTTTGCCGGACCTGTGAGAGTTCTTATTTCGACAGATGCTGGAGGAGAAGGTATAAATCTTCAGTTTTGCCATATAGTAATTAATTATGATATTCCATGGTCTCCTGTAAAACTGGAACAGAGGATAGGAAGGGTTGACAGAATAGGACAGATTTATCCTGTAAAGGCTATAAATTTCCTTCTGAAAGATACTGTAGAAAGCAGAGTCTATGAAGTACTTCAGTGGAAATTGCAGAAGATTGCAGAAGAATTCGGAGTTGATAAAACTTCGGATATTCTGGATTCTTCAGAGGCAGAAAGTGAATTTAGAAATCTTTATATAAATGCCATAGTTAATCCTGAGAAACTGGATGAGGAACTTGAAAGGGTAACTGAAGATTTACTTGAAAGGGCAAAAAGAGCAAAAGAGAAGTGGGATATAGTCCACGGAGGTAATAATATTACAAATGAAGAGGCAGAAAGAATTCTTGGCATTCCGCTTCCTTACTGGGTTGAAAGGATGGTAACCGGTTATCTTATAAGTATTAACAGAAAGGTAGAAAAAACTTTGCTCGGTTATAATCTTACCTGGGAAGACGGGGAAATTATGGAGAATATTACTTTTTCAGCAGACGAGGGAAGTAAAGGTCTGTGTGAACATCTTACCCTTGAAAATTCAAAGGTAATGAAGCTGGTGAAAAATCTCCCCCTTTTTGTTCAGGGTGAAAAGGTTCCTTCTGTTTATATAAAAGAGTTACCTTCAGCAGTAAAAGGCTACTGGTCTTTATGGAAGATTTTACTTTCCACTGCTTATTCACAGAAACAGCGAATTCTTCCCCTTTTTAGACAGGAAGACGGAAAAGTATTCAAACCCACTGCCAGGAGGCTGTGGGATATATTTTTAACCTGTAAGGAAGTAGAGGTTACAGGTGAAATTGCCGGTGATGAAGCAGAGTTAATTTACATGGAAATGGAGGACCTGGCAGTAAAAAATGGAGAAGAACTTTATTATGAACTCAGGGATAATCATGTAAATTTTCTGAGGAAAGAAAAAGAAAAAGGAGAATATGCCTTTAATGCCAGAAGAAAGGCCATAGAAAGGATAGGTCTTCCGGAAGTAAGAAATTATCGATACAGACAGCTTATAGAGGAGAAGAAGATATGGGAAATAGAAATGAAATCAATGGAAATCGCAGTTCCTGAGATTTATTGCATTATTTTATGTCATGTCAAAGGAGATGCCCCGTAGTGAACTTATCTGTTCTGCATGAGGCTGAATTAAGGTGATAAATTATGCTTTGTAATGAAATAATAAAACGAATTGAACATGTTATAAACGGAATAATTCTTTTATCAGATCCGGACAGGTTGCTTTCAAATGAAGAAGTGCTCCTTACACTTGAAAAGAAAAATTATAAGATTATTTATTATGAAGATCCTATGTTATTCAGATATGAATATGAAGAACAATACAGGATTCCTGTTATAGAAGGAAATCCACCTGATTACAGATTAATAATCTGCCATGAAGATGATGTGGAAAATCTTCCTTTTGATTTACAGAGAGAAGGGCAAAGTATATCTCTTTCTCTATCACAATTCTTTCCGGGACTTGATATGAAGGTTATAAGAGAATTAGACATAACTTTAAGAGAAGAACTTTTCTCCATTTATAGCTCTTCTGATTATCTCGGAGAAAAAGCCACTGTGGAATACATATTAAAAAAACTGTTCAAAATAGACCCCTCTCTTATTAAAACTACTTCAGATTTGTTCCTTTA
>JBEHWO010000819.1:0-1794 GCA_040217695.1 Vulcanimicrobiota bacterium
GAACGTTTAGCCCCAAGAGACAAAAAAAGACTTGTTCACTACATAAAATGGGCAGAAAAATGGCTTATAGATGCAGTTAATGGTGAACTGTTACAACCTGGAGATCCTTATGAATTACCAGATTTCAGCCGTAAGTTATTAAAAAATGATATACCAACATATAAACCTATAATTTTTAGTGAAACTAATACCTCATATCAAAAATGGTTACGCTATTTAGGAAAATTTGGAATTGTAGACTCTTTTATTGGAAAAAATATATTGGGAATTTTTACTGTTCAATTTTTTGAATATAACAATAATACACTCATATCAGAAAATCCTTTTAATCAATCTGTTTACCATAAAGACAAAAAGATTTCCGGTATATGGATTTTAATTCCTGATATTTCTTTTCAACGCTATCGCCCACCTCAAACTTATGAAGAAATATGCAAATTATTTTTAAAATACAATATAGATTTTTATAAAATTTTAAAAGAAGCATGGAATCTTAATTCTTATGGTAATATAAGTTTTATATTGATTGGATTTCCTATCCCCAAAATATATGGTGACGAAAATTTTGAGATACATTGGCAGCCATTAATTTTTAATAATTTAACATATTACCGTAAGAATAATAATTTGTATAATATAAAATCCAGACAACAAGATAAAATATGGAAAAAATTAAATAAAGAATACTGCTTTAAACCTAATAACCAGTTACCCTGGGGAAAATCGATAAATCTAACACATGAAAGACTTTATTCTAGAGGCAATTTATCCGATTCTCTTCAAAATAAAAACATAAGTTTATTCGGCTGTGGTGCATTAGGTAGTATAATTGCTGAACTACTTGTTCGAGGAGGAATTAATAATTTCAGTCTTTTCGATTACGACATAATACAATTTGGAAATTTATGCCGCCATACTCTTGATGGCAGAAATTTAACATATAATAAAGCTGAATCTCTATCAGAAAAGCTTGTAACTGTTAATCCTTTAGTAAAAATTAATGCATATCCGAATAAAGTTCCAATTAATTTAAAAAAATGGAATAATATTAAGGAAATTATGGAAAAATTAGATATAATTATAGATTGCACAACAAGTGATGAAGCTTTTGAATGGCTGAATAATTATGCAATTACAAAAAATAAAAAGATGATTTCTATATTTTTTAGCTTTCACGCAGATCTACTTACATTAATTATTTCAGGGTCTAATATATCTTGTTCTTTTATTTATAATGACTTAAGAAATTGTATTAAAAAAGAAAACCCTACATTTGCAAAAAAATACTTTTACCAACCAACAAAAGAAGAACAAATTATAGAAGGAGCTGGTTGTTGTTTTCCTTCTTTTCCAGCTTTAAACTCTCATATTTATATGTTAGCCTCAACCACTGTATCCATTATTAATTCATATATTAATTATAAAGAAGGACTTGCTTTAATTATTCAAAGAAATTCTTTTAATACCAAAATTTATCCAAATTCATTGATAGAAACTATATGGATGAAAAAATACTAAAAAACAAAAATAAATTATTAAAATGGTCTTCATCCTGTAATAAATATACTGTTTATATCTCATATGATTGTATAAACAGTATGCTTGATATTGCAAAAAATTACTATCCTAATGAAATAGGTTCCCAACTAATCGGTTTATATTCTGATGATGGATTTGAGGCATTCATTACAGATATTACTCCTATAACAATAGATACAAAAACGTCCAAAAACTCTTTTTTCAGGGGAACAAAGGGGCTTCGTAACTTTTTCAAAAAATTAAATAAATCTTTTA
>JBEHWO010000820.1:0-1793 GCA_040217695.1 Vulcanimicrobiota bacterium
TACCGGCACCTGCCGAATCAATACAAAAAATACTACTTGATAATGCCAATAATTTAAAAGAATTAGCTACAGAAAAGGCTAAAATCGAAATACAGCTAAAAGATCAGAATTCAACTATAAAAGAAAAAGAACGAGCACTGAAAGAACTTCAGGAAATACACCAGAAAGAAATAGAACAGTTAAAGCAGCAGTCAGAAGAAGAAAAAAAAGCTATAGCTGAAGCCTGGCGAAAAGAAATGGAAGAAAATAAAAAACCCTGGTGGAAATTCTGGTAATTAGAAAAAAATTTAGTATAAATAAAATCCGGGGAGTAATTTGCCTTTTTTTGCAATGATCTAAATTAAAAAATTTGTAAAAAATTGGGTAAGGGTGGATTTGGGGCAAATAAAATAAAATTCCTTATTTTTTCGGGGGAGGGGGACGTTAAGTTCCCCTCCCCCCAATCTATATAGTAACTATAGAGTTACTATATAATTACTACGTAAAAAATTGACCTTTGAAAACCAGATGGTACAAGGGATTGTAAAAAACACCTTCGTCGTACAACCCTTCCCTTTTCGTCGTACAACCCTTCCTTTTTAGCCGTACAACCCTTCCTTTTCGGCGTACAACCCTTCCCTTTCGGCGTACAACCCTTCCCTTTTAGCCGTACAACCCTTCCCTTAATTCCTGGAATAACCATGACCTTTCTCTTTAGATCTCTGAAGATTCTTCTTTAAAGACTCGAATGTCTCAGGATTAATTACTAACACATCTTTTTTTCCGCCACTTTTTGCCTGCACATCAACTTCATAATCAATCAGGTAATTTATTTCTTTGAATTCTACATATAAATCTCTGACATACTTTCTTGCTCTTGAAAGGTTTTTATTATCAGTATAAATCTTTAAAATCTTTACAAGTTTATCAACATTAATTTCTGTAGTCTGCCTGTTCTGCTTAAGGAGCCATAACATGAATGTCCAGTGATATTCAGTTATTCTCCTGTTATTTTTACGTAGAACCTGACTTATCTCAGAATAAAAATTAGATAAAGAAAGTTTAAAATAATGTTCATTAAAAAGACTTTCATGCAGCTTCACCCATAATTTTCTGACATGCTTTCTAACCTTTTCTTCTTCTTCAGTATCCTCTTCATCCTCAACAAATGCCTGATAAACGCAGTCCAGCAGTTTCACATCCTTATGAACACAGACCTTATACACCTTTTTATCATTCTTTTTATTTACTTCCTGAAACTCTTTCTTATAAATATCCATCATTTTGCGGCCAATAGACATAACATTTTCTATAGCTTCTTTCTGATCAGCTATATGAAATTTTCCCAGCTTATTTCTCTTATATTCCATAGCCTCACATAATTCATAAGGAGTTACAAATATACCTTCAGTAAAAGTTTTTAAGCTCAAACCCCTTCTCGCATAAATCTTAAAAAGACCATATAAAGCTCTGTGCTGGCCTGCTGTAAGCTTTGGTGGATTAAATGTTTTAACAGCTGCTTCACTAAAAACTTTGGGACATTTTGTTAATGTCTCCTCACTGGCAAATAAAGCATCCATATAGTGGCCCATAACAGGTATTACAATTGAAAAATCCTCATTAATTTTTTCCCCGTCATTAACTTTAACGTTTACCTTTTCATTTTCAAAATCGATCTGATCAAACATATCCATAACTTATACCTCCATAAATCCATAAAAATTCTCTTTCTCTCTATTAATCTCCTCGAATTCCCAGAAAGGATATTTAACTCTGTAATCTGCCACAATACCACTTTCAACATCCCTACCGGC
>JBEHWO010000821.1:0-1790 GCA_040217695.1 Vulcanimicrobiota bacterium
TTTCACTTTTCACCTTTCACTTTTCACTTTTCACTTCTATAAAACCATACATGGACATTTCTCAAGGACATGCTTTTCTCTGAGTATCCTCTTCAAAACCTTTCCCGTATAGCTTTTCGGGAGACTTTCAATAAAGGTAACTTCTCTGGGCACTTTAAATTTTGCCAGTTTCTGCCTGCAGTAAGAAATAAGTTCCTTTTCCGTTACATATGCTCCCTCTTTCAGTACTACAAAGGCATGAGGCACCTCGCCGCGAAGATAATCAGGCTTACTCGTAACTGCAACTTCTGATACAGAAGGGTGTTTCAAGAGAAGATCTTCCACTTCTCTGGGGTAAACATTCATTCCCCCCGTAATAATAAGATCTTTTTTCCTGTCAACTATATAGAAATAACCGTCACTGTCTCTTTTTCCCAGGTCGCCTGTATGGAACCATCCGTCTTTTATCGATTCTTCCGTTGCTTTTTTATCATTCAGATAACCTTTCATGACTATAGGACCGCGAACTATAATTTCACCTGTTATTTCATGAGCGACTTCCCTGCCGTGCTCATTTACTATTTTCATCTCCACTCCCGTAAGAGGTAAACCTATGGAACCGATCTTCCTTTCTCCGCGCAGGGGATTTACAGATGTTACAGGTGAACATTCCGTGGGTCCGTCTCCTTCTATTATGACACAGCCGAAGAAATCTTCAAAATCTATCTGAACCTGTTCCGGCATGGGAGCACCGCCTGAAACACATACGGAAAGACTCTTAAAGCTATCTCTGTCAAGGTTTCTTCCGTAATAAAGAAGGGCACTGTAAATGGAAGGAACTGCCATGAATACTGTTACTTTATGATCTTCTATGGCCTGTAATGTATGTTGAGGAACAAATTTTTCCATAAGGACAAGTCTCGAACCGGATAGAAGGCCTAAAACCATGCAGGCTGTCATAGCAAAAGAATGAAAAAGAGGTATTACTATAAGGAAACAGTCTTTTACCCCGAGAACAACCACTTCATTTGTTGCTTTTGCATCATAATAAATATTGTTATGTGTTAACATGGCTCCCTTGAGTCTTCCGGTAGTGCCTGATGTATAGAGCACGGCAGCCACGTCATCATCTGATACGGGGTAAAGAACAGGCTCTGATGAATTTTCCATGATAAGGGATTCATAGGATATTAACTCTTTCCCTTTATTTTCAGCACCGAAAACTATTATGTTCTTCAATCCCGGTAATTTATCTCTTATTTCCAGTAAAGAAGGAAGAAAAGGTGCGGCTATGATAACAGAGGAAGCTCCTGAATGTTCCAGGACAAAGAGAAGCTCGTCATTCTTGAAAAGAAAATTAACAGGTACGATTGTACCGCCGCATTTTAAGACGGAAAAAAAACTTATAACAAATTCAGGCATATTCGGACATACAAGAGCTACTTTTTCTCCGTACCCCGCACCGAGAGACATAAGCCCCCTGGCAAGTCTGTTTGTTAATTGTTCAAGTTCTCCGTAAGAAATGTGTCTGTCTTTATATATTAAAGCTGTAGCTTCCGGTATATTCTGACTGTGTTCCGTTATAATTCTGGCTAGATTCATTTAAGTGCCCCCGTAATTATAGTTGATATTACTGACCGTGATGCGTAATGCGTTACGCGTCACGAATGAATTTTATTCTATCTTAAAAATAAAAGTCCTTCTATATAGATTATCTTTACAGGATTTAATTATTCAATATAGAAGTATATAATACAGGTTAATTCACTTAAGAGGTACTTATGGAACCGGCAGAATATAAAGAACTAAAA
>JBEHWO010000822.1:0-1790 GCA_040217695.1 Vulcanimicrobiota bacterium
CCTGGCCTTCTTCGAGTTTTGTCTGTCTTTCTTCGAGTCTTACCTGGCCTTCTTCGAGTCTTAACTGACCATCTTTCAACTCGTTAATAGAAGAGTCCATTCCGTCAAGTTTGCTCAATATCTGTTTTAATAGTTCTTCCATGGTAATCTCCTTTATCACATATAAGGACTTAAATAATTGTTGAGATGGGAAGCATCATTGTAAAGAAGCATTTTGGAGTGATCTATATCAGTGTCTAACTGTACAACTGTTACTGCCGTATTTTCAATTTTCTTTTTCGACACCTCTTTCAGGCTCTCTTTCATGGCATGGCAGGCAACAACGGAAACAGGGCCGCCATGGGTTACTATTATTATATTATCATCAGGCTTATGATTTTTAACTATTTCATTCAACCCTGCAGTTACCCTGTTATCTACCTGCCGAACAGTCTCTCCGCCGGGGATATTATTATTGAGAGGGTCGTCATGCCATTTTTTAAGAAGAGGTACTCCGTTCTGATCTTTATACTTTTCCAGCACTTCTGTCTTAGTCTGTCCTTCCCATTCACCCATATTGATTTCTTTAAAGGAAGGAAGTTCTGTGGGAGTCAGATGGAGTTTCTCGGCTATAGCTTTTGCAGTATCCATAGTCCTGTCGAAAGGACTTGAATAAATGGCTGCAAAATTTTCTCCGCTCTGAATGAACTGATCTTCAAACCTTCTGGCTACTTTCTGTGCCTGTTCCCTTCCCGCTTCATTCAAAGGGATATTACTCTGGCCCTGGAAACGGCCTTCTCTATTATATACTGTTTCTCCGTGGCGGATTAAATAAATATTCATATGATATCGTTACACCTGACAGTAAAATTAATTTATTTTTTATGAATTAAACTCTTATTATGAATAAATATTATATTTTTTTTAAATAAAAGTCAAGTGATTCCTGACAGAACAAAATCGAATCCGGAGCCTGAATTACTGAGGTGAGCATAAATAATAAATATATGCTCCCACTCGTCACGGCTATAACCGGTGGAATATTTACCCTTTTATATTCCATAAGTTTTTGTCCTTTCATGATATAATATATGTCAGGATGCCCGGGGATATCAGCCGTCACGCGTTACGGGTCAGGAAAACTTAAATTCTAATAAGTTATGAAATACACTATAATATATCAGATAAGGAAGGTATTTATGAAATTAATTTATTCATTTTCCGACAAAGATAAACCATCCCTCGGAGAAGTGGGAGGTAAAGGATTATCACTCATTAAAATGTCTCATGCCGGTCTTCCCGTTCCCCCCGGCTTTGTCCTTACTGTATCATTTTTCAAATCATGGTTTGATAAACTTAAATCAGGGCCGGAATGGAACAGATTTTTAAAATCTTCATCAGAGGATCTCGGAGAAACATGTGATTCATTAAAAGATCTGGCTTATACCCTGGAATTAACGGAAGAACAGAAAAAAGAATTTCACAGACTTCTCACAGATATGGGCAGTAAGAAGCTTTTTGCAGTTCGCTCTTCTTCTCCGGAAGAAGACCTTGAAGGGGCATCTTTTGCAGGAGGATATGAAACAGTTCTCGGAGTAAATCCTCCCGATCTGGAAAAAGCCATAAAAAAAGCCTTTGCTTCCTGTCTGGATAAAAGAGTCGTTCTTTATAAAAAAGAACATGGTTTTTCGGCAGATGACCCGAAGATTGCAGTAGTTATTCAGGAACAGATTGCAAGTGAAACATCCGGCGTAGGATTTACCCTTAATCCTTTAAACAACTGTTATGACGAAGGTGTAATAAATGCAAAC
>JBEHWO010000823.1:0-1789 GCA_040217695.1 Vulcanimicrobiota bacterium
AAGATTATTCAGGAATTCTACGATAATTTCGAAAATATTCTGTATTTTTGATTTTGGAAATTTTTCAAGTTTACTCGCAATAAAAAAAGCACATAATACAAGAAATATCATTATGAGAAAGGTCATAGCTTCAACAGATACATCTATTTGAGAATGGCCCACCCTTAAAATGATATTGCTGACTTCATGTTCCAAAATTATTTCCTCCCGGAAGTTTTAGATTTTATTGAGAATACCCGGACTACCAACTCATACTTTTTATATGAAAATGATGAAGTCTTATGCTTCACTGTTTGTTAATTTTCATATCCGGTTGTGACCGCTCCGGTCATGCCTGTTAATAATATTTCTGTTTACAATAAAGCTTTCCCATAGAAATAAAAAGAGTATAAAATTTATACTTACAAGAAAAGATATGGCATTTAATTCTGTAAATTTCACTATAGCCCACATAAATCCTCCAAGGAAAATTAATTTCCCCGGAATAAGTCCTATATAAAAGATCCGCCATACCTTCTTTTTATTTTCAAAAATATTCCTTGAAAATATATAGAGAAAAGAGAAATTCAATATACTCATAAAAATTCCTGCAGAAATTCCCCATAATATAAAGTTATCTTTTAACACTGCAGAGAGTAATAAAAAAAACACTGCAGCCATAACGGCTTTCAAAAAAATTCTTGTTAAAAGATTATCACTCATTATTTTATTCCTTATTATCGTGACGCATGACGCGTGACACGTGACGCGAAGATAAGGGTGTTATTTTTTCCTGCATACATATAATCCTGTAACCGGTTACAATACCCAGAAAAGTAAAAAATATAATAAATACTGGATAACTGTCAAAAATCCCGTCTATATACATACCGGTTAATATCCCAAGGAGCAGGGATACAAAAAATTTCGACGTGGTACGAAAAAATAATTTGATATAAATCATTATCTTTAAAGTGTCTATTCAAAATCTACTGGAGGAGTTGAAATAAAACCGAAGTAATATCTTATGGCATCAACTATTCTTCCGGCTGCATGGCCGTCACCGTAGGGATTTATAGCCTTACTCATTCTGTTGTATTCATCACTATCATCGAGTAATCTGGCAGCTTCCTTATAAATATTATCTCTCTCAGTGCCGACCAGTTTTGCCGTTCCCCTCCGGACACCTTCGGGTCTTTCAGTAGTTCTCCTTAAAACAAGGACAGGTTTCCCCATAGATGGAGCTTCTTCCTGAATACCGCCGGAATCTGTCAGTATAATAAAACTTTTCTTCTGCAAATTAATCAGAGCAGGATAATCCATCGGTTCTATAAGATGAATCCTCTCATGTCCTTCAAGTAAAGGATAAACTGCTTCTCTTACTACAGGATTTCTGTGTACAGGAAAGACTATTTCCGTATCTTTATAATCATTTATAATCTGAAAAAGAGCTCTGCAGATATTCTCCATAGGTTCTCCCCAGTTTTCTCTTCTATGGGTTTCCACAAAGATTATCCTGTTTCTGCTCTCTGATATATAAGAAGGAAGATAATTTTTTTCGTCTGTAAATTTTAAGATGGAAAAAAGAGCGTCTATAACGGTATTGCCTGTAATAAATATACCGGAATTTATACCGCAATTCAAAAGATTATTTTTTGCCTGAATGGTAGGGGCAAAATGAAGGTTACATATTACACTCGCAAGGCGTCTGTTAATCTCTTCCGGGAAAGGATTGTATATATCATCCGTTCTGAGACCTGCTTCTACATGACCTACTTTTATCTGCTGATAAAAAGCTGCAAGACTGGCA
>JBEHWO010000824.1:0-1780 GCA_040217695.1 Vulcanimicrobiota bacterium
ATTTCAGGATAAATAAAGAAGCTATAGACATGTGCTGCCATCAGGAAGCTCAGTCAGGCGTATTTGATCTGACTGATGCAGTCGGACTGGGCCAGACCATGAGGGCTCTCGGTATATTTTCAGAACTGATGAAGCAACAGGAAGAGCCTCTTAAATTACTTGCCCTCTTAAGTAACCATTTTAATCTCATAAAACAGGTAAGGGAGTTAAAAGAAAAAAGAATAGCCCCTGCAGGAATAACATCTCTGTTGCAAAAAATGGGAGAACATCCTTACAGGGTGCAGAAAGCAATGGACATCAAGTATTTCTCGCTTAAGGGCCTGCGAAAGGCTCACAGATGGCTTCTTGAAGCAGATATAAGCATTAAGACAGGCCGGCAGGACCCGGAACATGTACTGGAATTACTTATAATACTCCTCTGTCAGGAAGCGGCGAAAATGAAAGCCAGATAGGAGATACGTAATGCGTGATGCGTGATGCGTGATGTCATTACTCGCTATTCACTAAACAAAAACTACACCTGCATATCCGACAAAACTGGTCGCCTCTCCCATTGAAGGTATTTCGTCATGGCTGGTAGTATATTTAAGAAGTTTCCCTTCTTTTGCGCCGAGAACTCTGACTGCGCTCATTGTGGCCGTAATGGCACCAGCTCCGCAGGCATTGCCCGATTTATCGGCTTCAGGTACTATTTCTTCTGATTTCATAGAAATCATAAGATCAACAATCATTTTATCATTTACATTTTTTACCCAGTCAAGTGCTTTACTGCCAGTTCCTTTTTCAAGCTGACCGTAATGCATACCATAATGGGTCAGATCCGTAGAACCTATTACGACAGTTTCCTTATTGTATTTTGCCAGTACGTGCCCTGCTATATCTCCTGCCTGTAAAGCACGTCTGTCAGGAGGTACCATGACAGGTACTATCTGTGATTCTGGGAACAG
This sequence comes from Vulcanimicrobiota bacterium, assembly GCA_040217695.1. GTDB lineage: Bacteria > Vulcanimicrobiota > SpSt-956 > SpSt-956 > JAKJGF01 > CALARM01. Next base: position 948 of record JBEHWO010000824.1, read on the forward strand.
ATATTTTATGAAAGGCAGCTGTACTTCAATAGAATGTTCTTTTGTATGAGGTGCCGGATTTTCAACTATCAATCCTTTACCTTCTTTTATTATATCTTCTGCAACAGCCTGATTTACATCTATGTTACCCAGCGGAGTTTCCCACGATCCTTCTCTCCAGATAGAAGGCCCTGAGACACCATATACATGAACTGCACCGAATATGAGGAACAGGGGAGACGATGCCTGTTTTTTTATTGCCTGAAATACCAGCCCTGCAGTACTTCCCGAATAAACCCATCCTGCATGGGGGACTATGCCGCCAAGTATTTTACTGTCTGTTTTCTCTCTGACCTGTTCTTTTTCCAGACATTCTTTCAGTTCTGAAAGACATTGTTCTCTGTCTTCCGGGTAAAATCTTCCCGATACTACAGATTTTCTCACCATTTAAATAACCTCCTTTTATAATGAATAGTGAGTCGTAAATAGTGAATGATTTTTTACTCACCACTCACCACTCACCACTCACTACCATAGCCCGCCTTAGAGGACTCGAACCTCCGACCTGCGGATCCGGAATCCGACGCTCTATCCAACTGAGCTAAAGGCGGATAATTAATTACGGATTTTATATACAGTCAGAATTATAACATATTATCAGTTTTCTTTCAACCTGACGAGAATAATTAGAGTGAAAAGTGAAAAGTGAAAAAATGGAATTTCAGTGGCCAGCCCCTTCCGAAAACAAATAATCCTCTTTCTCCTGACTTTGTTCTTCCAGGCATGTCATATTAACTCTTAATGATATTATATACAGGTTTTACGACGAATTTCTTTTCTCCAGGGACTGGCCC
>JBEHWO010000825.1:0-1763 GCA_040217695.1 Vulcanimicrobiota bacterium
TCTATAAATTGGAACTGCAGTGGCGCAGCTTTGCTGCGCCTACTGCAAAAGGTAATATTAGTGTAAAACATGAATAAACCAGCCTTTATTTTACACAGCCCATTTAAGTCATCCTCTTTTATTATATTTTATTTTAAAGTATAATAAATACAGGAACTATATCTATTATAACAGAAAAGTAAATCAATATATCACTTTTTATAAAATTGTTAATTTACCGGGTAGACAAATATTACATTGTAGATAAAGTTAATAAATATAATTTGTTAAAAATTTATATATTTATTCTCTTTATTTAAAATATTTACGACTATATAAATTGTTAGTAATTAACCACGATAATGGGTAAACATCGTCATTGCAAGCGAAGCAATCCCACCGGTAGAAGCTAATCCTGCGGGATTGCTTCATCGCTATCGCTCCTCGCAATGACAAAATGCGTAACTACTATTTTTACAACGCCTCTTCTGACAGATTCTTATTGTATGGACATAACCGGGATTAATCTATTTTTTTATGACCCTAACCGGTTCAAAGAGGACTGTTCCGGTCCAGGCAAGATCATTCTTAACCAGCGTTGGATCAGGATCGTAACCGGTCGGAGGGTGAGGGCTCGTACAGGCAACATTTTTCTTAAAAGGTTTTCCGCTTTTGATTTCATTCAGAGAAACACTGAAGGTTCCTCTGAGTTGTTCATTGGGAGAATAAATAAAGTTTTCCAGTAACTGATCTAATTGTGCTCCTTTGAGAGTACAGTTACACTTATCATCTGACTGAAAGTCACCCTGTAAAATAAATCCATTGACAGATTCTATCTTAAAATCGTAGTAGCCCGGAGTTTTCGATTTGTCTGCATATATATATACAGCCAGGTCATTAGGTTTTCCATGGCCGTCAGTAACTTTATGATTTATATAGACAGAATTTCCTGATCCGTCTATTTCACAGAAACCTTCTTCATAACTGAAGGAACAGACTATATCAGAAGGATATCTGGCCATACTTAGAGGTACGTTATCCGGACTATTCTTCTGAGACTGAATATTACTCTCAGAAAAGAAAACCGGATAGAATACTTTCCAGGAAAAATTCATATTCAATTTTCTACAATGCCTGTTTTTACAGTAATAACATGGCTCAAGATCCGAATGTTCACATGAGTAAGTTCCTGTGCCTGTAAAGGTTACGTTAAAACGATAGCAATCATTGGTACCGGCCTGCACAGAATAGCCTGTGAAGAAAAGAGCTAATATGAGAAAGATAAAAAAAGAGAGTATTACCTGATATTTCATTTAATAAACCTCCGTTAAAATTTATATGAGAATCGTAATGCGTGACGGGAGAAACAAATTCTCATTCTTCATGACTGTTAGTGTAAAATACAACTGACATATAAACACATATGTCAGTATCATGTCAAGATATTATAGAATGAAAAGTGATCTATAAATAGTGAGTAATATCCTATTCTTTTCACTTTTTGCTATACTTTTTTGCATAGAAAGTTACATTATCATACTTACTGACCTGAGCATAAGCATTTAATAAAGGTCTTCCTCCCGTCACGCGTTACGCGTAACGCGTGACGGGAGCATATATTTATTATTTATGCTCACCTCAGTAAGAATTTCAGGGGCCAGTCCCTGGAGAAAAGAAATTCGTCGTAAAACCTGTATATAATATCATTAAGAGTTAATATGACATGCCTGGAAGAACAAAGTCAGGAGAAAGAGGATTATTTGTTTTCGGAAGGGGCTGGCCAC
>JBEHWO010000826.1:0-1756 GCA_040217695.1 Vulcanimicrobiota bacterium
AGAAAAACAAGTGTGTGGAAGCGAAGGGACGGTAGTGGGATGGGCTGGAACACTCTTGTTTTTGTGCGTTGGCATATTTTTAAGTCTTTTTTAATCAGTTGTTAATTTATTGCTGTGTCGTTTTTTCGGCTTGCGTACAACGGTTTGCGGCTTGGCGTAGTGGCGGATTTCGGAGCACTAAACTGTCAATACATCACAAAAGTTGATGCGAGGCAGAATGTTCAATTAACTACTGCACCCGCCATTGAGCCAAACGCCTGTTATGCCTTCGTGCTTTATTTCTTGTATGTTCCAACTCTTTCATTTTGTTCTACGTTGATTGCAACGTCCAACATTAAATTTTCTACTGTCGAGATAAACTCTGTCACATGAGTCATGTTTACACTAATTGAATTGTCACCATGGGCGACCTTATTTCTAAAAAGTAAAAGTTTATTTAGTTTGGAGTCATAATGGTCAGGAACTTTGTCTATACAGAAACGTTCTAAAATTTTATTTAGAACTCTAAAGTTTACGTTGGATTCTGTCGGCACGCTTGGTTTAATAGTTATTATGTCAGTCAGCAACGAGTCGATTTTGTTAACCATTTTTTGTTTAGCGTCAAACCCATTTCTTGGATTGTTAAAATCGCATTCACTATCAAGTTGGTGCGTTAACAAAGGAATGGCAATTTCAGAACGACCAATCGATAATGAATTTAAGTGGTGAGAGTATATAACAAAACAGTTCTTTACAAAACCTTCCCAAATTGCATAAATTGCTGGAATTGTATATTTTATTTGAAGTTCTTTATGTTCAGGTCTGAAACTATAACGTATAGGAATACTTTTAAGAGTTGATAATTCAGAAACTCTCCAATCAATATCCGCTAATATCTCGTCAATAAACGTTGCCATGGTTAATTACCAAATATTTCGTCCGCAACTTCAATTCTCTTCATTATTCTTGATTTACTAGCAGAGGCAGAGCCTGAAGCTTTTTTAAAGTTTTCTGATTGTTTCAGGTCATTAATCTTTTGGATTATTATGTCGGTTCTCTCGTTAGCATAACGAGTAATATATTTTGATATGCCAATTGTCACGCAATCAAATAAGCTTGTTGAGAATACGTTGTTTGTTCCCCTAAAAGTTTCTCTACCTATTGGTGAAAGTATTCTTACAGTTTCTTTAAAAACCGTTTCTAAGTGCTGAATTTTTTCAGGTTGCGTAACTGCTATTCTCATATAGTTTGTCATATGTTGAGAAATGTTGTCAGATAATTCTTCATTGAAATCATATAGGGAAGCAAAACGGAGAACAAGTTCGTCCATATATAGTTGCTCCAATTGTCTTTCTGTTGGCTGAACCAGGCTTACAAATTCTGGAATTTCCGCACACCTTCTTAAAAAGGCATTAAACTCTTTACTTACACCCCTAAAAATTGCATTTCTAATTTCTTGGTCGGTCAATTCTGAACCACCTGTATTTAGTCGATTAAAGAGTTCATATCTCATGTCGAAGGCACTGTTCCATTTTATTATCTCAACTCTGCATGAGGCTCGCTTTATATTGAGTTGAAATTTTAGAGGTAAGTCCTTACATGCAAGATTTTCCAAATCTTTAGCAATGTCTCCCTTGCACATAATCCAACTATTCTTGTCTGGCATTGTTCTAAGAATTCCGAAAAATGAAAATATTGTTGAAATTCTTTGAAGGCCGTCAACAAGTTCCCACCTGCCATTTTCGTCTTCTGCTACGAATATTGGAGGTATTGGAAT
>JBEHWO010000827.1:0-1754 GCA_040217695.1 Vulcanimicrobiota bacterium
TTGGAATAAGTTATGCTGATTCCATAACTCATGGATGGAATGTTTCCTTCTAATTCACCACCTTTATCGTATAAATGCTTTAAGACTGGACTTTCAATTACCTTTTCTTTAAAAGCTTTGTCCAATTTTCGCAAAAGAGAAAAAACAGTATTCAGGTATGTAATTGATTTTGGTGTATTTTCATTGTTTGAATTAACTATTGCTACAGCAACCGGAGCAAAAAACAATAAATCGTCCCCTCCTATATATACTGCCTTGCCTCCGAATTCCTTAATTAATTCTACAGCTCTAAGGTCAAATTCAAAAAGTGCAGAGGAGAATTGCTTAACGGTTTCGGGGTCCTTCCCAATCTTTCTAACCGTATTTCCGATATTGTCACCGTCAGCCTGTACAACAGCAATGTATTTGTGATAAGGCCTGAGTTTTAGCGGTATAAATGCTTTCTCTGTTTTGAGTCTGTTAAGAAAATCCTTTTGATTTTTATCTTCATTCTCCTCTTCAGATTCGCCGGGATTTGGCGCTCTATTCAAAATCTCATTTACAATCCTGTAATAAGTTGTTTTATCCCTTTTTCTGAAATCATCGGTAGATATCTCTGGTATTGAAGGGAATTTAAACGAATTATCTTTACCGGAAAATGCTTCTCTGTAGAAAAGTTTTCCATTTAATTTATCAATGGCTTTTTTCCAATCAAGGTTTGTAATTGAGGGAGTATATTTTTCATGTAATTCGGTTGAATCGAGTAGTTTGTCAGCAATAAAAACAACATTAGAATCTGTTGACTTGTTCCCATCAGAATTATAAACTACTGGTTTATCAAGAGGGACTTCAAAACAGATTGTACTGATTCTGAAATAATGTTTCAGGTATTCTTCAGGAAGTTCGCTGATTCTGGCTATTTCGTGAATTACATTTTCACTTACCGTTATTATCTTTTCTCTCACATCTCCTTTAAATATCAGGCGATCCGGAAACAGGCCTGCGCCTTTCGATCTGGCAAGGTTAAGCATGTCATTATGATATGGAAGAACACAGTTTTGTGTGTTGCCTAACCCTTCGATAATTTTGCGCATCAGGTAAGAGAACATGAAGCTGGCTCCCCAAAGCTCACGGGTCTTTCGGGTCTGGGATAAGGTTTTGTAAATGGGGCCTATTGTGAGGGCGGTAAATTTATTTTCCATTTTTCAAAAAATTAGCTTTTATTAAATTCGTTCCGGAGAAATCTTTAACATCGAATGTGCTTCCTATATTTGAGAATGCAAATTCTAGCAAGCCAGAGAGTTTTGGAGCAACAGGAGATGTATTAATAGTCTTTATTAGGGTTAGATTATTAGCTGTATTCAATTCGAAATACTCAACGAAATCATTTGCTTTTTCAATTAAATCAACAGCCTTTTGTTTTATTTTTCGGTCATCAATATTTTCTAAATATGCTTTAGCTTCTTTGAGTATATTATGTGCATTATTTAAGTCTGGAAATATTCTTTTTGTTATTTCTTTCGACTTATTATGTGACTTATCAATATTTACAATTACTTTGACTGGTTCAATTTTCTTGATAGTGAGTCTGAATGTCTTATTGTCTAATTTGTCATGAAAACTGGGCTGGTAAATAATAAATATTTTTGTATTCTTATTTTCTTTAAAAGGTACAAACAGAAATGGAGCTGAGTTACGTTGGACTTCATTATCCTGACATTCAATATTTATAGTAATATCAATTGGAGTGTAAACCTCCCCGGATCTTCTCTTAC
>JBEHWO010000828.1:0-1751 GCA_040217695.1 Vulcanimicrobiota bacterium
TTCAAAATTCATTTTGATGTCTGTCATAGTGTTCTCATACATCCAGGGTTTTTAAATCATTCCCTTACGATAATGGAACAAGAACAGCAATATTATTGCCTGTCAGTATCAGTCATACAGACCCGGTGGGGCACGTTCAAAATGTTACATTCCTAAAATGACATCCTATCTCCCATAGTCGTTGGAACAATTTCCAGCCCCTTATGGGCGGAATCCTTACTATCAGATGATTCAAAAAGGCCTCTTGAGTTTTCCTGTCAGTACAGCTATTGCCACTTCTTCATCACTCATCTCAAGTATCCTGTTAATTGTGCCTTTCTTGATTTCCTCTGACACTGCAATGATTTCCTTACACATCTTCCTGTATTTTATCATCTGACCGGCCAGCCGCTGTATCTCCCGGTACTGTTCCTCAGTAAGTTTCTCTTTCTTCCACCGGGCAATCTGCTCGTCATAAACCCATGCTCCTTCCAGGTATTTTCTATGATTGTTAATGGCACGATCTATTATTATGTCATCCATAACATGGGGTTTCTTCCTGGCCTCACACAGATTCTTATATAGATCTTCAAAGTTATCCACTTCCCCGTCAATAATAGATGCAATAGTAGGCATCATGCTTAAGGGCTGCCAGTTTGGCATTTCATCCTGTTGCTTTTTACTGCTCATCCTGAACCTCCTCTATACATATGTTATTGTTGGTAGTTTAACAGATACCGGATTTCTCCTCTAAATAAGGGGTCAAATTTACATGATAAAACAGGAACAGTATCTTCTTTCCGGCAGTAAAATATGGTATTATATAATTATGGAACATCATCTGTATGATAAGACATTGAAGGAATTATTCAGCAGGCCTGAGATAGTAAGGGATTTCCTGCAGGGGTTTGTAGATTCTGACTTTATAAATGATATAGATTTCACCCGTATAGAGAAGAAGAATACCAGTTATATAGCTAAAACCTTTAAGAATAAATACACAGACCTGGTTTTAAAGCTGAATATGACAGGCGGTAAATGTGCTTATCTCTATTTGATTGTGGAGTTCCAATCAACGGTAGACAAGCTGATGCCTTTGCGAATACTGAATTATATGTTATTACTCTATGAAGATCTGATAAAGCAGAAAGAGATTTCCATAGATGATTATTTACCGCCAGTATTTCCTGTGGTGCTTTACACTGGCACACAGACATATAATGCCCATACCAGGTTAGAAGATTTAATAGCTAAGCCATATAAACGTTTACAGAGATATGTGCCTAATTTCGAGCACTATCTTGTAACATTACAGTCAAAACCAAGAGAAGAGCTGAAGAGGATGACTGCCCTGGATAATCTGATTGCCGGTCTATTCTATTTACTTACTGCCAGAACGAAAGGGGAACTTAAAGAGGCAGAACAGGTTGTAAGTGACAGGATAGATTATGCTTCTGAATTTGGTAGGTTCTATGTAATATGGCTCAGAAAGTATTTAAAACATAAGGGTATAAAGATGAAAACCCATGTTAAAGAAGGAGGGAAAGTTATGCTTGAGACTCTGGTTGCAGATATAAGAGATGAAGGAAAAGCTGAAGGTAAAGTTGAGGGGCAATTTGAAGGTAAGCAGGAAGCCATCTTGACGTTACTCAGGAAGAAGTTTAAAGAACTTCCCCAGGCTATTGAAGATAAGATTAAGGATGTACACAGTGTAGAGAAGCTGGAGGAGATATTGCTGGCTACCCTGGATGTAACATCTATAGAAGAAGTGG
>JBEHWO010000829.1:0-1726 GCA_040217695.1 Vulcanimicrobiota bacterium
TCTTCCGGAACATCTTACCGGAATTTCCTTATCAGACACTATTTTCTTTTTCTGCCCTCTTTCACACCCTTTTTTTTCTTATATCCATAACATTCCCTGAATTTTTTTACGTCTACTGCGGTTATCCACTTAACAGGATAAAACCCAAAATGTTTATTTATTTCTTCTGCATTCTTTTTATCTGAAACGTCTTGTTTTACCTTACCATTCTCATCAATGATAAATTTAATTATTTCATCATAATTTTCATCAAGAAATTCCTTCTTTTCAAGAGCAGTAAATGTTTGAAGAGGCAATATTTCTCCACCGGGTGTCATTAGAGATTCACCTGTAACTATCCTTGAAACAGTTTCCTCGGGAAGACCTGTTTCCTCCGCTATCACCTGTTGGGAAAGTTCTGATATTTGCTCGGAAAATTCCAGAATTTTCACTTTTTCTTCTTCATCAAAATCACTTAATATATCGGGAGTAACTAACGTACCTTCGGAAAGCTCAGTAAGTTTTTTACTAAAATTATTTAAATCCGCTATTCTGACTTCATTTTTCTTTATTTCATTATTATAATATTCTTCTTTTTCTTCACTTAACTCTTTTAATAATTCGCTCCTGTATTCGCTATTTTTATCTTTTAACACCTTGACTTCACTGTAATTATCTTTTTTCAAGGTTTCAATATCTTTTATATAATGCCTGTTCAAATTATGAATACCTTTATTATATACTGCTTTCTTTATTTCTTCACACGATTGTATAAGAAATATATCCGGCATTTTAAAAATCAGATAATCCACTATTTTTTTTAAAGGTTCTGCTTTTTCTCTGTGACTGTCAAGAAGCTTTTGCTTTTCTTTTTTTATAGAAGAAGGCATGTCATCCCTTACTTTCAATTGATTGATATCAAATGGAATTTCTGCTGTTATTCTATCCTCTATTTTTTTAATGATTATTCCTGGCTTTTCAAATAAATCGTCGAGTTCGTAATAAATGGATTTCCGCAATCTTTTTTTACCTCTTTGCTCAGCCATTTTTTTAGCCAGCTCTTTTATTAAATCAAAGGCCCTGTTAGCTTCAATAATAGACGATTTGCTCGCAAAATAATGTTCTTTTAAAGCCTGTGAGACGGATCTTTCAGTGGAAAATTCCTGGTTATGGTAATTTATATCATCTATTCTTTTCAGAATTTGCAATATATTCCAGCATATTTCTTCTGTTCTGTTGCAATATGAAAGAAGAAAGGTCTTACTATTTTCTATTTCTTCTCTTATACTATTATAATCGTTAAGTGTGTTAAAAATAAAAGATAGAAAAGATCTGTCTTTGCTTAACTTTTTATCGTCCTTCAACTTTTTAAGAGATTTACTGGCTTTCTTCTCAAGTTCATCTACCATGTTTGATAAAAGCTTCAAAAAAACTTCAATATCACTTATATTGGAATCACTTAATTTTTCAGGGAGATCACAAAATTTATTATATAATTTCTGTTCAAAATCTCCCAGAAATTTATCAAACAACCAGTCTGCTTTAATTATAGCTCTCAATTCAAGTTTTTTTACGTCTTCACTGTTGAAATAGACTTCAAAAGGATGTTCTTTCCCTTTTTTATTATTGAGACATGGTAAAATTTTTGCTTCAAATTCTTTTTTATTATTACTATTCTTTAATTTGCATATTTCACAAATCTTTTCGATTTTTTCTCTTATGTATTTATCAAAAGAAACACTTATAT
>JBEHWO010000830.1:0-1723 GCA_040217695.1 Vulcanimicrobiota bacterium
GATGCCGAAAAAATCAAGATCATAAAGAAAATGATACAACAGCATGAAAAAGACCGCAAACCCACGCAGACAATCAATCTCCCAGAAACGGTCTACATGCCTGTCCATACCTATCTCCCGAAATTTGAAATCCTTTCACGAAGAAAGGCAGCCTTTTCAAAAGTTATCTGCTTTCTTTAAAGGCATGTATAATCATATAGTTTTTGAATATAATTTCTGGGCTTTCTGGAAAAAGGTTACTTATTTTCGTTTTCTCCGGATGGACAGGACAATTGCGACTAATAATACTTATCTTTAGGAATCAATAGGTCTAATAAGGTATCGTCAACAGACCGGAATTTTAAACTTACTTATGCTCATTCGACTCTTTTACGCAAATCTTCTATAATCAACTTTAAGACAGGTAGTTAAACTCACCAGCGAAATTCATTTTTGTATAAATCAGAATCCCAGTCGTGGGCCTAAAAATGGAATTATCCCAAACAAAAATACGTTTGTAAAACCGTTAATCATTATAACAAGGGGAAGACTTCGGGTTTTATAAAAGCAATATCCTAAGAAACACCCTATCAGGAAAGTAAATCCCATTGTATAAGAAGTGCCGTAACCTGAGTGCATTATTCCAAAAAGGAAGCTTGCTAGAAGGATTCCTGCCGCAGGACCCAGAAAATTTTCCAACCTTGTCTGGAGAATTGCCCTGAAGATAAGCTCCTCTATCACACCTACAACAAAGACCATTATAACTATGAGTTCCAGCAAATTTACTTCCGAGATATCAGGGATAAGAGGTCTGGACCCAATCAACATATATTCTACTTCCGCAAAGACCAGAGCCGCAAGGACAGAAAATGGAAGGTAGATCCAGATCTTCCTGAGTGCATTTTTTTTCGTCTCAAATATAAGATTTTGGTGAGAAGTAGCAATTATAGCTGACATTGCAGCAGTCGCGTATATGAATACAAATGAATAAAGGTTAACTTTCAAAAAGACTGTTAATGAGAGGTTCACAAGACGAAATATTGGCAGAAGCAGAAATGCCTGATTGATTATACGAACCTCCTGGTTTTTTGCAACCGCTGCTGAGAATGAAAAGGCTAGAAGAAGAAGGGTATAAACTGCTACAGCTTCGTATAATTTTCCCCCAAAGATCAACAGTTCGGCAAAGGTAATCGCAATTGTAGGGGCTCCTGCATAAACTATTTTTCTGAGGAACCCATTTTTCTCTTCTGTTGGCGTATTAAACACTTTTCCGAGCTCTGGCAAAGAAATTTTTCCTGCTTCCAATTCTGAAGGTGGAAATTCCGGCATTGTCATTTTCAGGTCTCCTTAGTAACGTTAACCCAGATATACACGTTCCTGTAAGGTGTTGTCTTGTTTGTTTCATTATAAAGCAGAAACTCAAGTTTCATATACCGTCCTTCTATTGTAGGTGTAAAGATAATTGGCTCTTCCCACGACATATTATTCGCAAGGCTTATTTGTCTCTGGTTTTCCGGAAGAGGCAGAGATATATTTCCAAGTCTCATATCCATTGTATAATTTACAGACCTGTACTCATGATTTTTAATTCCAACAAAAACCTCCCCTTTTTCCCCCTGTACAAAATCCGTCTGATAACTGTCAGCGGTTCTATTTTTGCCCAGGATATAAAATTCAGTAAAGTGTTCTCCTTCTTTAGGAACCCCTATTATGTAAGCCAGACTGCCCACAGAGGCTAGTACCA
>JBEHWO010000831.1:0-1723 GCA_040217695.1 Vulcanimicrobiota bacterium
CCATTTAAATAATTTAATCTGGATAAGATGAGTTTAAAAAATATTTCAAAATTCATTGGAAGTTCTTTCCCTGACAGAGGTGTTCTCCATCCTATATTCAGGGTAGAATTATTTATATTATATACTGGCAAATTATTTATATTATATACTTTAGCGTTAATCCTGGAAAATCCCCTCTGCTGGTTATATATTTCTGTAAAATTATCTTCCTTATTTGATACAAAAATCCGCGTCAATTCATATCTACCAAGTCCGAGTTCACCTTCAAAGGTTTTTCTTCCCAGCCCTATACCAGTGAATCTCCCCATAGCTTCAAAAGCTCCTGCAAAATATTTAGGGATAAAAAAGGCTTTATTAGCCGTCCCGATTAATGTAAGAGTAAACTCAAAATGATCTCCTCTGGCAAAAAGTTCTCTATCTGTTAATTGCGGTAATATAAGGAAAAGTGTACTTAGATCAGAATACCTGGTATATTTTTTCTTAATATTATCTTTCCCTATAATAAGGAGATAATCACACATTTCATCAGATTTATTTAAAGAGGGACAATCTTTACAATCATAACAATTACAGGGAAGGCTGTTTTTTATTACCTTATCTAAATATTGCATAAAATATATAAAAAATTCAAAACGTTCTTTGAAACCGAAAAAGGTAATCTCCTGGAAAGTAATTTGAAATTTATAAACTGAAAAGTTAATATTTGTTAACATAATTCTTCAGAGTAAATTCTTTCTGTTTTATAATATGGTTCGTATTGTAAAATATATTTTACACCAGGATAGCTTAAGGTATTATAAAGAAAATTTATATATTCTCTCTGTTCTATATTAGATATAAAAGTTAATCTTGATAAGTTAAACAGTATATTAGCTTCAATCTCCTCATGAGAAAGAATAGCTTTATCCAGAATTATTTTAATTAAACCTTTGTTTAATCTTAATTTTTTAAGATATTCTTTTATTTCTTTTTTGGAAAATTTCGTATTTATCAGCTTTTCACAAAGTTTTATTTTATGTTCAGGGATAGGAGGTTTAAAAGATTTTATACTTTCAATAAGCTCATCATTGATTTCATAATAATCATCAAAAATTTCTTTTAATATTTTTATGTCTTCTATTTCAAAGAGATGGTGAAGTTTTTCAAGAGAATCTTTAAGTAAATTAAAAGAATTCCAATCCAGATTCTCACTAAAATCATATAAATTCCTTGGCATCTTTATATAAGTCGGGGAATAGATCCATTGCATGTGCCAGCCCTGAGATTTTTCCTGCAATATCTCTTTTTTCCTTCTGGAAAAAATCAGTAACTCTCCAGTATGTATTTGTTCTCGATCTATTTCTTTATTCATAATATCTAAAGGATTATCTTCCGGATATTCCTTGTTGTTTTTATTTAATGAATAGTAGGTCAGGGTTATCATAATATGATCGGGATGAATATCATTATTATTGCATAAAATTTTTCTCAATTTACTTATAAACGTAAAAAGCCATCTTTTTTGTATAATAAAAAGCAATTCATCCCAGTTCTCATATACTAAAAGACATCTTTTGTTCCCTCTCTCTTTTAACAGGGAAGCCCAGTTTCCTATAACAGTTTTATATAGATTAAAAGCTTCAGGTGGATCTTTCCATCTGTCTCCCTGTAAGTTAACTATTTTTTCCCATAAATCAAAAGAAATGTGGACTAATAGGAATTTTCCATCTTTTTTTATAGAAGA
>JBEHWO010000832.1:0-1717 GCA_040217695.1 Vulcanimicrobiota bacterium
ATAAACAATTTGAAATTAACATTAAAACTTCCCAGTGAGATGTTTGCAATTTTTATTAAAAAGTAATTAGAAAAATATACTGATGAAAAATTTTGTAAAATCCGATTAGAAAGTTGACAAAAAATTCAGATCAAAATAGTCGCATAAAATTACCATACATTGGAGAGGCGAAAATATTTATTGACAAATTGGTCTCAGTAAAAACTATGAAAAATCTAATCTTTAAAACAAATAAAGCTCTTCACTTTTTTCTATATTTTATCTATATTTTTGCAATTATTACTTGTTGTAGTATCAATTTTATACCTGGAACCAGCCTATTTACCAACCATCTATACAGTAATCCTACAGATGTTGGTAGCTTCTCTGTAGGTACAGATGCAAAATCAATAGCATTTAATTTTATTATTCCAGATGTCAAAAAAGATAATTACGTATGCGTAGAAATACCTATATACAATTTAGATCCAACAAAAACATATGAATTACATATAGAAATATACGATGGTTATCCAAATGAATGGCCAGGACAAGAAGAATTAAGGTTAATAGTCGGGGAAAATATTTTATGGAAGTATGATGTAGGTAAAAGAGCATTTTCTGGTTGGCTTCCAGTAAAAATAAATTTTAAACCTACCGATAAAGATAATAAGATAAAAATAAAATTATATGTAATAAATAACACACAAAAAGGTGCAGCATGGGGACTAACAGGGCCCTATGCCATTAGAAATATATATTTAATTGATACTATAACTTCAAATAAAATAAAAATAAACATTCCATTTATAGAAAATGTCAATGTATTTATTAAAATTTGGAAAATAGCAATTTATATTCTTTTTTTATTAATTATACCTATAAGTATTATATATTTAATGGTCAAAGTTATAAAAATTCATAGAATTTTTAATGTAGATAGAATTGTAGTTGAAAAGCCAATATTAACAGTTTTATTTTTTCTACTAATATTTAGCATAGTTTTCTCTGCTATTATACCAACAATTATCATGTATACAATAGGGAAAGAAAGTTATTACGATTTTTATCCTATGAGTGGTAAAGGTGGTGACTATGTAGCGACTTATTGTGTCATCAATGATTTAATGGTTAAAGGAAAATCAATATATTCTGAAAATATCAGTGACCCCTATGGTCGTATTCTTTATAGTTACCCTCCATTACATCCATTATTTCTTACACCGCTATCTTTTTTATCCTATAATAAAAGTTATCAGATATGGATAATAATATCTATTATACTAATAATACTGAGTATATTTTTAATATCTACGTTCACAAAACATGAAATTATATCTATAATAGTTTTATTTACTATATATTTTCAATCAACTTTTTTACAATTTCACATAGAACGAGGCCAGACAGATGTATTAATGTTATTTTTCATGGTATTATTTATATATTATTATCTAAGAGAAAAAAACGTTTATCTATGTTCTTTTTTCTTTACAATTGTATCATTACTAAAAGTTATACCAGCTATTTTTATTTTATTTTTTTTAATAAGAAAAGAATTTAAAATAATCATACTATCTAGTATTTACGCAATTATATTCATGTTATTAACAAATCCAATTCAATGGTTAATATGGATTACTAAAATTTTGCCATTTTATTCAAATGTATATCTTGGAGGAGAAATTGACCACTCGTTAAATAATTTATATTTTTTATTTTTGCAGGATCATACCTC
>JBEHWO010000833.1:0-1716 GCA_040217695.1 Vulcanimicrobiota bacterium
GTGTAACGACAAGCAATAAACTGACTAAAAAATAAAGAGATAAACTGACTAAAAATCTGGTCAGAATAAATAGATATATAGAAATAAAATAACCAAAAAAATTGAAAAATTAAGAATTATTCTGTATTTTTTGCGTGTAAATTTTTGTTAATTTTGCATATTAAACTGTTTTAAAAATGCTATATAAAAAACATAGGTAACAAGGCATAAAACCTATAAAAAACTGGCCCGTGAAGGCCAGTAAAAAAAATAATAAAATAATAAAAATTAGAGTTCAGAAGAGATACTGTAAATTATTTCCTCAGTAATAACCTCCTGTTTAGTAGAAGCTCCCTGTATGAGAGCTTTAGTAGCAATAGTATTAATAACCCTGATAATTCCGGAAGAAAGATTATAAATAGCATTAATGGCATTATCATTAAAAATTTTGGAAGAACCGCCTGCCAGGTTTAAGTGGTGCTGAATATAGAGAAAGGTTTCCTCATTAGAGAGAGGTAAGAATTCGTATTTAACCCTTAATCTCTGGTTAATAGAAGATAAAGTAGGTCTGATGAATTTTTCTCTCATATGTGAATGTCCTGAAAGAACAACAATAGCAGGGTCCAGAGAGTCAAGGTTAAAATTAAGCAGCATCTGCAATTCAAAGAGATTATCATTTCTGAGGAAGTGAATTTCATCAAAAATAATGATAGGTATCTGTTTTTTTATTGTAGCATAATCAAGAATAAGCTTCTGAATGGAAGCAAAAAGAACAGATTTAACTCTGTAATGTTCTCCTCCCAGTAAATGATTTAGCTGATAATAAAAATCTGAAACAGAAACAGAAGCAAGAGGAATATATGCAGTTCTATAAAACTCTGTCTTAAGTCCCTCGATAAAAGCTCTGATAGCAGTTGTTTTACCAACACCTGAAGGTCCTGTAAGAAGAATAATGCCTCTTGATTGTTTCATGTATTCCATCCTGGAATTAAATTCTTTAATACCGTCAGATTTAAAGAGATGGTCTTTTTTTATAGATTTTTCAAAAGGTATGGTTTTAAAATTATAAAATATAGAGAACATGAAAATCACTCCTGTTTACTAAATAAAGTTGAGTATGAAAGAGAAATGTGAGGTGGATTTGCATTTTGATGCAAGTCAAGAGGCCTTAATCTGACAGAGAGTGAATTATTTTCAAAAATAAAGAGTTCATCAGGAGAAGAAGAGGAGTATCTGATTTCAATCTTAAGGCCTGTATATCTTGAAGGTACTTCATAAAGTTTTCCATCTACAGATATGGTGCAATCATTTTTTACAGTTCTTTTTATAGTCCTGTAAAATACAAGGTCAAGGCTATCAGGGTTTATCCTTTTAGGAGTTGTTTTCTGAACTTCTCTGAGATATCTGTCCATAGGAGGTTCTCCTATACCTTCATGGAGTCTTTTATGATACTCCTTGTTTAACCAGTTAGAAAAGGATGAATTTAATTCTGATAAATTCATTTTCTCCTTATCAAGCAGGGGTATAAAGTTCTCTCTTACAGTTCTGAAGAAACGTTCGATCTTTCCGCGATTATGTAAAGCTTTACATAATCGCGGTTATGTACAGTAAATGATAATGTAAAGTAAGCCTGTTAACTCCTTTTATTTTCAACATTCTTTGTTAATTTACTTTACATTATCATAACAATATATTACTTATGAAAATTTTTTAGCCAATCTAAAAGATTTCGGTTGT
>JBEHWO010000834.1:0-1712 GCA_040217695.1 Vulcanimicrobiota bacterium
AGGCCAGAACCACAGAGAACACCAGTAATCCATTACCAGTTTCAATCTTTTATAAGGGCTGAAGGGATAATCCAGTTCTTTTTTCAGATTATCTTTCTGTTTTACGGTTATACCGGTGCTTTCCTTATATTCCGTTCCCGGTAGATTATAATGATCTTTCGTTCTCTCCTTTATTCTTTTCCTTGCTTCTATATGAGACTTCCAGAGTTTATCAATAGAATCCGATAAAACCTTTAAAATCTCAATATCCCTTTTACTGAAGGATTTTACGAATTCTTTTTTCCACTCATCTATTATTTTCAGTTTCTCCGGCACAAGTTTCCCTATAACTTTGTCGCCTTTATAGTTGACCATATCTTTATCAGGAAGGAGAAAATGATATATCTTATCTTCCCCTCTTTCTCCTGAAAGTTCTATATGTTCCGGCACTTTACTGAGCCATTCCGTGTTTTTTATATCCTTTGCCTCAAAGAAATTTTTGCCTGACCCTACGAGACTGTTGCCTGTAGCAAAATTCATCCGAAGCCATGGAACAGGTTCATCAGGGTATATCGTGTTTAACCAGATAGAAACTTCAGCAAGTTCTACTGCTGTTTCATTCAGATCCACTCCATAGATATTATTTGCCCCTATAAAGGCTTTAACTTTCTGTTTTTCCAGGGCATATCTGTCATGTTCTATCATCTTTCCTGTTTCTTTCTGTTTTAAAGAAAGATATGCCTCCGATAACTGATTTAAAGTTTCATTTAAGAATGAGCCTGAACCCAAAGCAGGCTCACAAACTGTTATATTTAAAATATCATCTGCAGATTTATCTTTCAGAAGTTCTTTCAATGAATATTTAACCACGCACCTGGTAAGCACTTCAGGAGTATAATAGGAAGCCGATTTTTCTCTGTCTCTTCCTGCAAGTCTGTATACAAAGGTTCCCTTCGGATAGCATCTTAAAGATCCGTCTTTTTCATATACCTTTTCATGTTCTTCATATTTATGAAGTTCTGTTTCTGTGACAAAATAGGCCTGTTCTTTTATATCATCAGGATCTTTTCCTTCTTCTGCTACCTGATAGAGGTCTTCTTCTGCAAAAAAGCCTGTATAAGAAAGGAGTCCTTCATAAACTGCGCCTAACTGGTTAATTCCAAGCTGAGCATAGCTTATTCTTCCCCTGGTTTTTCTTTTTTCTTCTTTAGAAAGAGAGAGGAGCCTTATGATTTCCTGTAATACACAGTTTCTGAATTTTATCTTACCCAGTAAAGGAATTAAATCACGGTCAAAGAGATGACTTTTAAGAGGGTAAAAAGAAAAAGTTTTATATTCTGTTTTTATGTCATCCCAGAGATCAATCTGTCTTGCGCCATTGCCAAAGCCGCTGTAGATTAACTCGAAGAGTTTCTTCAATGAACTGTCTATATAATAGCCGTTTCTGGCTTCTTCACTGTTCAGGGGAACAAGTTCTAAATCTCTGAGAGACTCAAGGCTGTAGCCTTTTCTGTATTCTTCGCTTTTTATAGGAGCAAATTCCAGTTCCGGCCTGGCTTCTATGTAGAAAATAAAGAGAAGTCTGTAGAGAAATCTGAGGCTCTCTGTTGTAAGATTTTTTGCAAGGTCTTTATCATACATTTTTTCATGGAGTTTTTCCCTGTTGTAGTAGATAAACTCATTGCCTATAAGCTCTACCGCCCTGCGGACGCCGAATTTTAAATCTTCTGACA
>JBEHWO010000835.1:0-1708 GCA_040217695.1 Vulcanimicrobiota bacterium
GTGAAAAGTGAAAAGTGAAAAGTGAAAAGTAATGACACGCGTAACGCGTGACGCGTAACGCATCACGCATCACGCATTACGAGAAAGAGAGGATACTATGAAAGCATACGAAAACCTTATAAAAGACATAATAGAGAATCAGGAAAAAACATTGAATATGTACAGTGATATAAAAGAAGAACTCAGAATAAGAAAATGTGTATTTGAAGGAGAACCGTTCAAACTTGCTCTTGTGCCTCTGGTACTGAAGAAAAAAGATACCGATCTTCTTACATATGTATCGGAGACTCTCTACAGAATTATAAATAAAATAATTAAAGCTTCCGCCCATGATAAAAATATGGAACCATATTTTTCCTATAAAGATATACCGGAAGAATGGCTTTCTGTTGATAAAGGTTATAAAGACCATGCAGTGATTACAAGACTGGATGCCCTCTATGACGGGAAAAAACTGAAATTCCTCGAATTTAATACAGACAATCCCGGCGGAAAAGGTTGGAATGATATATTTGAAGAGATAATCCTCTGCCATCCTGCATACAGAGAATTATTCCCTTCCGGCATGAGCCTTCATAAAAAATCAGTCGTTCATGGTCTCTTTACTGCGGTAATGAAAAGTTTTTCAGATTTCTGGGGCTCAGGAGAAACACCGTCTGTCGCCATTATTGACTACAGAGAATCTCAGTTTCTCGGAGACGGTGAGATAGTAAAAGATTATTTCATATCCCGTAATATACATGCAGAGATGGTAGATCCGAGAGATTTTTATTATATAAATGACAGGCTTAAATATAAAGGAAAAATTTATAATACTGTTATAAGATGTTTAAAATCACAGGAATTTCTGGAACATCCGAAAGAGTTGGAAGGGTTTATAAGAGCCTATATGAAAGGCCATGTGTGTATGGTAAACTCTTTTAAATCACTTATGGGCAGCGAAAAATCAATTCTGGCCATGTTATGCAAGATGAGTTTTCATCATTATTTTACTGAAAAAGAAAAAGAAGTTATACACAATTACATACCCTGGACATTTACGCTTGGTGATAAAAGTGTTTATTCCAGAGAAGGTAAAGAAATGGAAACAAAAAACTATCTTATAAAAAACCAGGAGAACTTTGTAATAAAACCTTCATGGGGCTATGGAGGTAAGGGAGTTATACTGGGAAAACATATGTCATCGGATGAATGGCAGGAAGCCGTGTATAAATACGGAATAGATTCTTCCTGGATAGCACAGGAATATGTGGAGATTCCGAAAATTGAAATTCCTGTCATAAATAACAGCCATGTTGAAAAAGGTTCCAAATATATTAACCTGAGTCCCTATGTATTCGGCGGAAAATATGTGGGCTGTCTTGGAAGAATTTCAGATTCACCCGTTATAAATGTCTCTGCCGGAGGAGGAATAATACCTGTAATGAAAGAGGAAGAAAATTGAAGAAAAACAAAACAAATAGAGAGCAAAAAGAACCGGATTATAAATTTATATTCGCAGGTATAACCATTGCAGGTTTAATAATTCGCATCATTCTCCTTGGATTACCTTCACGATGTTTTTATCCATATGACCATCTGACTAATTACGGATGGTGGCGTCATTCCGTAGAATATGGCCTTATGGAAGACTATGGATACGGGAGAAGTAATTATTACTTTACTTACGGTAAAGCTCAAACGGTAGAAATCAAACAGACCTGCTATG
>JBEHWO010000836.1:0-1708 GCA_040217695.1 Vulcanimicrobiota bacterium
TGAAGGTTTTGCCAACTTAAAGGCACCAGGGTATGAATTCCCCGAAGTTATGCCTGTGGAGGATGCTCTGCCGGCGGAATCAGTTTACACTGAGTCTACGAGGCATCATTCTGAGAAGCAGGATGCCCACCAATTGATTGGTGGGTGATTCACTAATGTATAATTATGTAAGGAGTGTTTCCTCTTTCGCGTCACGCGTCACGCGTCACGCGTTACGTTCCTATGAATTACCATCTTACAATAGAACCTTATTATCATCCTTACTGGATTAAAGAAGATATTGATTATCTTGACAGATTAATAAAATTTCAGGATTCTACTCAACAGTTAAAGGAAAAACTCGGAGAAGAAAATATTTATTTATGGAAACAGAAGACATTGTGGGAAGAGTTACTTCTCTGTGATTTGTATAATTTAGAGATAAATTTTAATATTTATACTTTTGAAATGGCCGCAGTCAGAAGGTTATCTGTCATAATGGCACAGAATAAGCTGAAAGACAGAAGGTTGAAACATTTAAGAGAAGCTTTTCATATATATCCTCTCAGAGGATATTTAAATGAAATGACCCTTCCTGTTACAAAAGAAATTATTCAGTCCCTTGGGGATACGCCGGAGACTTACGGTAATGGTAATTTTGTCCCCTGTGCCAGAATGGCGGGACATATGACAGGTATAACAGTAAAGGAACATGATGCTTCTCTTTATTACTGGTTGAAATTTAAAGAAGAAGGTAAGTTAATGCCCCGGGGAAATATAATACTTCATTTTGATGCTCATAGTGACATGAATCTTATCTGTGATGAAGATTTTGACGATCTGTTACATATAGAAAATCTGGAGACATTGAGAAACTGGTTTTCTTCATTTTATTATGAAAACCCTGATATAGAGCATGTGAGAGCTCCTGTAAACCTTACGAATTACCTTCATTTTGCCGTAAAGACAGGATTTGCGGGAGAGATATTCTGGATTATGCCAGACCCTGATTTCTGCAAATTGCGCCTCCCTGCAAATTTAATGAAAAATTTTCTTCTGGAAATAGAAGGAGGTGATGAGTTCAGAACGGACATGGGACATGTACTGTGCAACTGGGAAGGTATAAAGGTTCATATCCTGAGATTGAGAGATCTTCCTTTATTCAATCAGTCAGTAATACTGGATATAGATATAGATTATTTTATAAATGAAGATTCGTCATGGAGCTGCCATGGTTATAAAATTATGAATGAACATGAATTGATTTACTGGAGAAATATATGCACAGAACCTTTAGAGATCGGTTCGATTAAACCATGGATAGATATTGAAACATTCTATGAAATGCTTTTACTGAAAAATATACAATCTCCTCTTGTTACAATAAGTATGTCACCTTTTTATACTCCCGACCGTTATCATTTGCTTCCCTTTAAATTGTTAGAAAAATTGAAAGGTAAGCAGGGTAATTGACAAACAATCCTATGATGATATAATTTATATTAAAATCGTGATGCGTGATGCGTGATGCGTGAACGGGATAAGGATTATGTGTTAAGGCCGGGAGATAGAGTTACAGGTGAGGAAAATAAGGAGTGAACAGTGAGCAGTGTGCAGTAGCGTTTTATTAAACGCTCTGAGATGAAAATACAGGTCACGAAATAATTATGAAAAAATATATATTTCTGGTAAGTTTATTTATTATCAATATTACTGTTTGTTTTGCAAA
>JBEHWO010000837.1:0-1697 GCA_040217695.1 Vulcanimicrobiota bacterium
GTTATCAAAATCTCGTTGCAATTGATGAAGTTCCTGTGATGTGTTATAGTATTCAAACTTTATATGAATTTCAGCGTTTGCTATTTTATCTCCATAATAATCTTCTGTCCATTCTTTTCCTATTCTTATATCCCCTACCTTACTAAAAGGTGCTCTTACGGGGATGGTAAGTCCGACATAATTCCATCCTTCTGGCACATCTGTTATTAATTTCGGATATAACCAATAAGAGCTTTTGGATAGACCACCTCTTTCTTTTTTACCTACATATAATACACATACTCCTTTTCCTTCGTTTAATACTTTAGCTATACTAGTGCTCTGTCAAGCATCAAATACCGGGTAGAAATTACCAGTGTTCGTCATTAAAATATTTAAAAACGTCAATTAAAATTACCAGTAAAGTTTTACTTGACAGATTCACTAGTAGTTAGCCACGATGATTTTAATGAGTAAACCTCGCCATTGCGAGCGAAGCGAAACAATCCCACTGATAGTAGCTAATCCGACGGGATTGCGTCGTCGCTATCGCTCCTCGCGATGACACGCATCTTAATCATTGTGTCCGTCTACAATCAGTTTTAATCTGAGCTGATAATTCTTTCAAAGAAACTATGTTTTTTTATATTCCTATATATAAAGAGTAAAAAAAATGCATTTTTCCAAAAAAATTTTATTTATTTTTTTAAAGACTTAAAAATCCTGATTATCTCGTGAGGCAGATCATAACAAATTTCAATACAATCGACGTAACCATGTGCTGATTCCTCCTTTATCTGTAGAAATTTCCACATCATCTGTGATATAATTTAACAGGGAATTATTTATGGAGCAGGAGATAGACAGCAATGAAATCCGATGATATAAAGATTGCCCATGCAAATTATGATATATAGTATTCAAAGCATTCACAGGTTTATTTAAAGACCAGAGCCACAGTATAGAAAGAAAGGTGAAAAAATTATGCCAATCATAGAAGAAAGAGTCGATAGATTAGAGTTTTTAGTTGCCCAGACTCAGTTAATGATACAGGGGTTGACAGTAGAACTAAGAAGAGAAATGAAAGATTTTAAAGAAGAGTTAAAAAGAGATACGAAAGAAATGAAGAAAGAAATAAATAACCAGTGGGAGAAAATGGTAAAAAAACAGGGGACATTGGTTGAAGACATGGTTTCTCCTAACATAAAATTTATAGGTGAAAAATATTTCAACTGTAAAGAAGCTGATTGTGAAAGCTTTGCTATAAGATTTGAAAAGCAATACCCAAAAATTAAGGGAACGGTGAGAGAGTTTGATGTGATAGCTGTTTACCCGGATAAAGTGATAGTCAATGAAACCAAGTCCAACCCGAAACCTGAGTTGGCCGTGGAGTTTATTGACTTCATAAAGAGTGGAGAATTTTTTGTATACTTCCCTGAATATAAAGGAAAAGAGTTAATCCCTATATTTGCTTCCTTTTATATACCTGATAATGTCCTGAAGAAACTGACCAAAAATAAGATTTACGCTATGGGCATAAAGGAAGACACTATGGATATTTTAAACCCGAAATTTTGAAGGGAATTTTCAATAATCTTCCGTTATTACTTTGATTTAGAAAAAACAGCTAATTTTCAGGTTTTAACAATTAAAATTGGAAATAACTTAATATATCACATGTACAAGTCCTCCTCCTCCCGACGTGGTTACATATGCCC
>JBEHWO010000838.1:0-1696 GCA_040217695.1 Vulcanimicrobiota bacterium
ATAATAAGTGCTGACGTATCATTCGGATCAAGAGTGAGAGACTTTTCTACCATTTCCCTGGCCTGATCCAGTTTGCCATCCATAATAAAAATTAAAGCACTGGCTTTAAAGGTAAAAGACGAATCTTTACAAAGTTCTACAGTTTTTTGAAGAGTTTTTCGTGCATAATCTTTCTCCCCTGTTTTTACATATAACCATCCCAGCGTAAAAGCAATTAATTGATCGTGCGGTTTCTGCCTGTAAGCCTTTTCTGCCATCTGGATAGCTTCTTTATTCCTACCGTTATAATAATATGCAACAGCAAGATTTATTTCAGCTCCTGTATGAATCGGGTTTATTGCCAGAACTTTATCCCACATCTTCATAGCTTCATTTAATTCTCCTCTGTCATAATAAATTATGGCTTTTGTATAATATGGATCTACATATTTTTGATTTATTCTTATAGCTTTATCAAAATAATCCAGAGCTCTCTGGGGTTCACCTTTATAATAATATGATATTCCTATATAGTAATGTGGCTCTGCATAATCAGGTAAAAGTTCTGCTACTCTTTGATAATTTTGTATAGCCATATCAAACTGCCCAAGCTGAAGATATGCCTGTCCTGTATAAAAAATAGCATCTGTATTATTCATATCTAAAGCAATTGCTTTCTGAAATTCAACTATTGCCTCCTGGGGTTTACCGGATGCCAGTAACATTTTTCCATTTTTAATATGACTCTCTGCTTCAATATTTATTGCGAATACACAGGAAGGAAACAGAAAAAATAAAATTAAAAAAGATTTAATAAATAAATTCATAAAATACACCTCCGAAGTTAAAATTACTCAAGCTTGGTAATTTATTGACTTTTTAAACAAAATAGATTAAATTATTATAATATAATTATAATATAAAATAAAAGGTTTTTAAAGTTTAAATTTTATTATAAAATAATCTTTTATAAATTGGGGAGGAAAATAATGTCTAAGAAAAAAAAGAAAAAAAAGAAAAAATCACACGAACTAGAAGAGAGAACAAATTTAAATATAGTAGATAATAATGAAGAGCAGGATGAAGTTATAAATGATAAAGAAAATAAAGTCAGAGAGTTAGCAGAAAAAGTAGAAGCACTTCAGGCAACAATTCAAAAATTAGTTCCTCCGGCTAAAACTACTCCTGACATTGAATATAAGCATTGTCCGGGTTGTAATTCTTTAAATAGATTAAATGCTAAATTCTGTAAAACATGTGGTTTTAACCTTCTCAGTAAAATACCTGTCCCCCAATCAACAGATATACAAATAAAAATTCCAGATTCTTCTATCACAAGTAGAATAAGTGATAGTAAGGAACAAGAAATACCTGAAACAGTAGATAAAGAAATAACACTTCCTGCTTCTTCTGTTATAAGCAGTATAGATAGCAAGGAAAAAGATTTAATAAAAATGCTTCCATGTCCCAAATGCACATGTGACAATAGAGAGAATGCTAAATTTTGCAAAACATGCGGAGAAAATCTCAAAGATATAATAATTTGCAATAAATGTAACGTAAGAAACAGAAGTAATGCAAAATTTTGCAAGGTTTGCGGAGAAAAATTTTCTAAAGAAGCTATTCCAGATCAGTCAGCAATAACAGAAAAACCACTCAATATTTCCGAAATAATATTACCTGTAATTACAAACATAGAAAAAGATCCAGAAAAAAT
>JBEHWO010000839.1:0-1694 GCA_040217695.1 Vulcanimicrobiota bacterium
GGCAAAAAAAGTTTTATCAGAAGGCTTTCTTTTATTATATTTAAAACTCCAGTGCTGAAAGGCATCTAAGAAACCGGAAAAATTATTGGTGGTAGCTAAAATCTCAGATAAAGGTATATAATTTTTCTTTGGAAATAAATCAGTAACTGAAGTATTAACTTCCTCTTTATTAACCCCTGGAGTAGATATTATTAAATCATTATTTTTATCAAAGCGGACGTATTTATTGACGTTATTTATGATATTGGAATTAGTTTCTCTATAACTATCATCCAGGGTTTTCTTGAGTTTTTTCAGTAATGTATTTATATCTTTGAATGAGTTGAGGTCAGCTTTTTTCATGTATTCTTCTTTTTTATTTTTCCAGATTTCTTTTGGTATTAAATAATCATCAAAAGACCTGTATTTATAGGAATGCTCCAGATTGAGAGCTCCGGATTTAATATCATCGGCGATTTTAAAGAATAAAAGTGTTCTATATAAGGATTTATTCAGACCGTCAGGAGAATCATCTGAACAGGCATCCTGTTCATCATCCGGTAAAAATTCTATAGAATTATAGGAAAAATTATCATTTTTATAATCTTCAATTGCCTGGAGTATCTGATTATTAGAAGATTTTTTATTAAAAAGAAGATTCTTTATAATATTTGAAGCCCTATAATATAACTTCCGGGAGTTTTTATCAAAAACTTCAAATTTTAGCCTGTCTTTAAGAGCCTTTGAATTACTATTTATTAAATTTTCTAATTCTTCTTGGGTTTTTATGTCTATCGGATTCTTCAAATAAAGTAACTCTATATTTTTTACTTTAAGCCCATCCGGCCAATTTTTATTCTTTATAATCTTTCTTATTTCATAATAATTTGTTGACATTTTAGTATAAGCTTCTATAATTTCAATTTCCTTTTTGGCTCTTTCTTTTCTTTCTTCAAAGTATTTTTTCTCAGTTTCTCTCTGGGAAGAATTACGAATGTTCTTAACAACTCTTAATAAAACATCTACCAGATGGTCATGAAGCTTATAATAATAATTAACGATAAAAGATATAAGGTATAAGTATTTTCTCTCTTCCTTTCTTTCTGCTATATCACGGCCTTTTGAATTAGAGACTATATTAGCGTAATATCCTATAGTTTCAGGAGATAAATTAAGAGCTTTAATAATTTCTTCGAGTTTATAATATAATTGCCTTAGTTTTTTTAGTTTATCAACATTTGCAGCTATAAATTTAGGCTTTACAGAGTGCTCAAATTTCTTAAATAAAGTTAGATTATAACGAGACCCTTTTACAGTCTTTCCTTTGGAGACAATTTTCTCCTCAAATTCTAAAAAGCTATTAAGCAGCTCTTTTTGCTCAGTAATAATATTATCTCTTAGAATTTTTATTAAGTTCTTTTCATAATTATTTATAGCTACTGTTATTATCTCTGCAAGTATGGAATATCCTGGAACTTCTATTTTTTTCTTTATAAGAAACTCTATTAATTCTGATAAAATAAGTTTGGGTTTAAGCTGTTTGGCAACTAAATCATCAGATTTTTCTATGAGCAACTTTTTTTCTTCATCATTAAATATTTGAAAACCAAGATTTTTCAGGATAACTTTTTTATTTTTGCTTAGATCCGGTCTGGTATATTCATTAAGATCTATTTCTTGCTCAGGTATACCCAGTTTATTTGCTACATATTCAA
>JBEHWO010000840.1:0-1693 GCA_040217695.1 Vulcanimicrobiota bacterium
TTGTTGAAGAATTTCTTTATTTAAGCTCATTTTTTTCTCCTGTATAACAGATAATAAGACAGGAAATATCGGGGATGGCATATTCTTTCTGTGCCATTCCCTCATTCCATAAATCTTTTTCTTTTTCTAACAGTCTTAATCTGTAATTTTTCACTTCAGTAAGACCTATTCTTTCAACAGCTTTTCTTCTGGCATTAAAAGCATATTCACCCTTTTCCCTTTCTTTTCTTAAGAAATCCCTGTGATTTTCTTTCAATTCATTCATTACATCTTCACCATATTTTATTGCCAGGTCTTCCATTTCCATATATATTAACTCTGCTTCATCACCACATATTTCACCGCAACATTCTATATGACTATCGTGGCTCAAAAAGATATCCCACAATCTGTGAGCAGTGGTTTTAAATATTCTTCCGTCTTCCTGCCTGAAAAGCGGCATTATTCTCTCTTTTCTGTAAGAAGGAGTCTGGAGAAGTATCTTCCATAAAGACCAGTATCCATTTACACCTGGAGGAAGATCTTTTATGTAAATTTTCGGCACCTTTTCACCGGGAACAAAGAGAGGCAGATTTTTAATAAGTTTCATTACTTTCGGATGTTCAATAGATAGATTTTCTGAATTCCCGTTTTTAATATTTTCTCTTGAGAAGATTATATTTTTCATTATCTCTCCATCTTCCCAGAAAAGATTATAGCCGAAAAGACCTTTTTCCAGTCCTTTCCCATGGCTGATTAAATAATTTACAACCATTTTTTCTACCCAGTATGGCAGAGGATGTCCAAGTATCTTTTCAGCCTCTTCATGTTTCAGTTCTTTCTTACTGTGAAGTTTATCCCATCTGTCTTTTGCTTTTTTCGCTCTCTGTAGAAGTTCAGAGGCAACTCTTTCAACTTCATGTTCAACTGTTTCAGGCTTAATAATAGAATTTATATAGAGATTTCTGAATTCTTTTTCTGCTTCTCCCGAGTCAAGTATGTCAGAAGTTTTGTCAATCCCGAATTCTTCGGATATCTTCTTTAATTTAATCTGGAGTACTTCATAGACTCTGCTTTCTACAGTATTTTTAAAAAAGAAATTTATTGCCTTTACTCTGTGGCTCTGTCCTATTCTGTCAACCCTTCCTATCCTCTGTTCCAGTTTTGCCGGAGCCCATGGTATATCATAATTTATGACAATATGGCAGAACTGGAGATTTATACCTTCTCCCCCTGCATCTGTAGAGATAAGAATTCTCACTTTTTCGGCAAATACTTTCTGAACATCTGCTCTTTCCGTAAGTCCAAAGCTGCCGTTCAAAATTGCCACAGAAAATCCTCTTTCTGTGAGGTATTTCTGAAGCATTTTCTGTGTGGCCACAAATTCGGTAAATATGAGGAATTTTAAATCAGGTTCTTCCTCTTCAGATGTAAGGCAATATATACGGTCAATAAGAGCTTCTGTTTTTGCATCATAACCGGCATTACTGCATTTTTCCGCAAGGGAGAGAAGATTTTTCACCTCTTCTATTTCACTGTCCATTTTAACCCGGAAGACATCTGAAATCTCGTCAAAATCAATATCCTCTTCCAGAGATTCTTCAAGTTCTTCCGGTAAGTTTCCATCCGGTGAAAGGGCATTAAGCCTCTTTTCCAGTGTGGTCTTTATGGCCTCTGTAGAACTTGTGACAAGCTTCTGAAGTAAAACCATAAG
>JBEHWO010000841.1:0-1692 GCA_040217695.1 Vulcanimicrobiota bacterium
TGAAGGTTTTGCCAACTTAAAGGCACCAGGGTATGAATTCCCCGAAGTTATGCCTGTGGAGGATGCTCTGCCGGCGGAATCAGTTTACACTGAGTCTACGAGGCATCATTCTGAGAAGCAGGATGCCCACCAATTGATTGGCGGGTGATTCACGAATTACAATTTGTCTGCTTGCTCCAAGTTTCACTACAGCCATAAAATAACATCTCCATAAAATCATATATTTGTATATTTGTATTATATGATAAAATGTTATAAAAATCAATGAGAGAAAGCTCTATAAGGTCGGATATTTTTATAAAAATACTGATTTTATTGAGTTTCTTTATTGTTTATGATATTAACATTATTGAATTTTATTTTTGATAAAACTATTAATGTATAAAATTTTTTTATTGCCTATTCTGTCAGACTTGTGTTATACTTCAAAATAAAGATTTTATAATATTAAATATAAAAAGAGAAAGCCCTATGGATACAGAAATAAAAACAAGAGATGAAGAAATAAAAATAGACGATATAAATTCCCTGGAGATATTTTCAGGCGTTATAGCCCATGAGTTCAACAATCTTTTATCGGGCATACAGGCATGGGCCCAGATCGGTGAAAAGGAACAGGATATAAAAAATATAAGAAAAGCTTTCAAGAGTATAAATGAAGCATGTCAGAAGGGAACAACACTGGCAAAAAGTCTTCTCAGTTTTTCAAAAACCCAGGAACTTGACCTGGAGTATGTAGATGTACATGACCTGGTAGATGAAACTGTAAATCTCATAACAATACAGCTTGAAAAGAAACTTATTACAGTAGAAAGAAATTACAGTGTATTACCTGATATGCTCATAGACAAAGGAAAGATTTATCAGGTTTTCTTAAATATCCTTATAAATGCCAGAGATGCCATAAAAAAACAGGGAGGCATTATAAAAATAAGCACGTCCATGAGAGAAGAAAATATAGCGGAAATATCCTTTTCAGATAACGGTAAAGGTATATCAAAAGAAAGCCTGAGAAATATATTCAAACCTTTTTATACGACAAAAATAAATAAAACCAGGTCCGGCTCCCTTGGCACAGGACTCGGTCTTGCCATAAGCAGAGATATAATAAGACAGCATAAAGGTGAAATCATGGTAGAAAGTATTGAAGGCAAAGGAACAACTTTTTATATACTTCTGCCTCTGGAAGGATCGAAAAAGATTTAAAAAATCCTTACTAACAGACATGACCGGAGCGGTTAAACCGGATATGAGAATCAGCATCCAGTGAAGTTGCAAACTTCATCATTCTCATATAATTATGCTGAAATAATTAAGGAGGAATATTTAAAATGTCACTCGATATAGTTATGCCTGTTTACAATGAAGAAGGCTGTATAGAAGATGTAATAAGAACTATACAGAAAGAAATACTCTCTGAAATACCAAATTCGAGATTACTTGCCATAAATGACGGAAGCAGGGACAGAACACCTGAAATAATCGACAGACTCGGGAAGGAATTTCCCCAGGTCATACCTGTTCATAAACCTAACGGAGGCCACGGCGACGCACTGTTACACGGTCTCTTTGAAGCAGATGCGGAATGGATCTTCCTCATGGATAGCGATGATCAGTTCGAATTAAAGGATTTCTGGAAACTGTGGAATAAAAAAGAACGATATGACATACTTACAGGAGTCAGAAGAGAAC
>JBEHWO010000842.1:0-1689 GCA_040217695.1 Vulcanimicrobiota bacterium
TATGTTCAAATCTTTTATCGTAAACTGTTTTTTTACCGCTTTTAGGAAAAGAGACGAAATCATAGGGATGTTCTCTTTTTTGCTCTGGATCTCTCGGGTCATTTCTGCCCTGTTTTATATAAGCCTCTGCATTTCTCATAATTATTTACCTCCAGGAATTATTTCTAAAAAGCGAAGGTGTTCTATCATACTGTTTTTTTTGTATTCAATGGCTTTTATAGATTCGGGTTTTTTTCCATTTTTCCATTTGTAAGGAATTTTAGGCTCATCTTCCCAGATGTAAAGATCAATATCAATACCTGTATCCCATCCCTCTGAATTGGCCTCTTCATCTTCATAAAATTTAAGATATATACCGTTTTTCCATTTTAATTCTTTTGAACTATTAAATAATCTGCCAGAGGGATATTTTTCTATTTCCTCCAGGGTTATTTTTTCATTATCCAGGGTTATAGAATCAGGATCCTGAAGAAGATAGAAACATACTTCAGAATCAATAATTTGCTGCGCTTCATCTCTGAACTTTTCTTCAGTTAACGTTTCCACTTTACCTTTCATTAACTTTCCCTCCGGCTTCAATAAAGTGCTTCCAGGGTTCAGAAATTACAGAATTAAACAGAGTATCTGTTTCATCGGCAGAGGAGAATGTATATTTCCATCTTAATCCGTCTTCTACCGGTTTAATAGATGCCAGGTTAACTTCATCCTTTTTAAGGAAATCATAACTTGTCCGCTCATCATCATTACAGAGAGAACCAATGCCTTTCAAAGTCCCATTTGAAGGCTTTTGATAATATATCAAATCTATGGTAAGGCCTTCTATGTTAACCCTTCCGAGACCTCTGGATTTGGCAAAGCCAATCTGTACATAACCATCATCGAGGTCTCTCAAGGCCAGCCCTATGAGGCCCAGTTGCCATAATTGAAAATTTTTCATAAATATTTCCGTTTTAAATATGCCAGATGTTACCACCTCAAGAGAATAAAGAGCTCCTCTCTTTGCAGAACCCAGAATTCTGTCAATGGCAACGCCAGGTCTTTCTTCTATTTTTGGATCTTTTACAGGGCGGGCATCTATAAACGTTGTATGGCTGGAAATTTCCAGGCATCCAAAAGTTCTGCAGGCATAACAGCAGTTTTTATATATTTTATCGCCCTGATTTGGTTTTAATCCTAATTTTTTATCTAAATAAACTGAACAGGAAATATTTTCTTCAGCTTTATCATCAAATATATCACAACAACGCTTACCCAGCGTTTTCAATATCTTTTCCGAATAGCTTCTGAATACTCCCTTTATACTGCTTCCCGGTATGAATACCTGATTATTACTCCTTATAAATTCCATAGAGGGCCTTGTAGGATCTGCCCCTTCCTGGCCGGATTTTATAAGTAAGGGAGTAACGGGAACTATATTAAAAGTAAATTTTGCCTGATTGTAAATCTTTTTATGCATCTTCTTCCCCTCCATCATCTAGTCTTTCTGACAGACTCTCAAGAGAATTTTTAATAAATTCATCTATAGAGGAAATTTTCCATTTTATTTCTTCTTTTTTTGCCTCAGTAGATGAAGGTGTAATCTCCTCTACAGGAGGTGTCTTCTCTTCTGCAGCCGGGGTAAAATCTACTTCCACTTCAAGTCTATATTGCTGCTGCCATCTGGAAATCTTTTTTTCTTTTTCAAATATA
>JBEHWO010000843.1:0-1687 GCA_040217695.1 Vulcanimicrobiota bacterium
AAATAGTTAGTGTTAATATTCTCTCTTCCGGCGATATACTCATAAAAATCTCCCTCTTAAACAATTTTATACTGCCAGTTTTATTATATCAATTACCTTAAAAAATAACAATCCTGACCCTCTCCTTCTCCTTACCTTTAACCTTTGCCTGAATGAAATTCTTAAAAGAATCTTCCAGTTCCTTAAGTGTGCATGGCCCTGCTCCTTTAGAGAGAGATTTTTTGAAATCCTCCATGGATATTTCAATCTTATCAAGCCCTTTAAGGACTCTGTTTACAATCTTTACAAATTCACCTGTCTTTGCCGGCAGTTCCTTTGTTTTAAGAAAATCCTCTATCACTTTCTTCTCATCACTGCCAACAAGTTTTATACTTTCCGCAACAAAAGGATCGGAGAGATTTTCATGGATACTGTTTATCCAGTCATCATAAAGTTTTTCCATTTCTATTTCATATCCATCAAGAAGTATGTTAACACCGGGACTGTCCTTCAATTCTGAAGGATTTAACTTGCAGTGAGGACAGTGAGTATTTTTCTCCATTTCTGTTGAAGATAGAGAATAGCAGGTCATAATATTTATTATCTTATTCTGAAGATTTATGAAAACTCCCTTTTCAAGCATTTCAACACCGGCCAGGTCTCTGAGACCTTTGAAGACATCTGATTTCATTATATTCTGTTTCTTATGATCACCTGATGTATCAAGCCTGTATTTTTTATGAAAATCCAGATATTCTTTTATATATTCCTCTTTTAATTTTTTCAGTTCTGCCATCCACTTATTCTGAAGATCCGCCTTTTTTTCTGAAACATCTGAAAAGAATTCTTTTCTTTTTTCTTCTATATCCTCTTTAAGCTTATGTCCTGAGGGGAGTTTTTCTCCTGCAGGCACAATGTAAGATACAGGGGAAGATAACTCTGCAGCTATTTCTTCAAGTTTTTTCATCTCTTCAATTACTTTAAGAGAAGAATAATGTTTCTCAATATCTTCTTCGGAAAGTGTGAAATTTTTAAGTTTCGGCAATGTGTCATAACGACTGATTATTTCTAAAAATTCTTTAAAATCTGTTAATTTTTCCCTGAATTTATTATTTTTATCCAGAAGATCTGCCCCCCAGCACTGAATTCCTCCATCTATTCTGTGGATAGCCTTTACAGTTTCCTGAAGTTTTTCATATGCCTTTTGAAGCATCTGTTTAAGACCATCTTTTTGATTTGCCTCTACTGAAATCATACCTTCCGGTATAGATAACAGCTTAAATAAGGCTTTCAATTCATTCACAGGTAAATCTTTTGGTTTCTGGAAATGTTTGAAATTAATGAGTTCCTGAATAGAAAACTTTTTTGCCGCCGTAAGTTCAGGGGCATCTATTTTATTGCTCCCTGCAGAGAGGATTATATACCCGCCATGAACCATAGATAGTAACAGAAGGGCAATCCATTCAGGCTCAAGTTTAAAGTGATAGTCAATTTCTATTCTCCCGTCATGTTCATCAATTATTTCACTCCTGTTAATAACCTGGCCTCTTGGCTTTTTATTCAGCATATCTATAAAATACTTTGTATAGGAAGACTGTTTTACGTCTATATTTTCATTATTATCTAGAAGATTGAAGGCTTTTAAAACATTTATAGACTGCTTTTTCTTTATTCCTCCACAGAGAAAATTAATTGCTTCCTGTACCGC
>JBEHWO010000844.1:0-1682 GCA_040217695.1 Vulcanimicrobiota bacterium
ATTTATATTCTCTGTAATTTCTATTTGGGTAAATTCACAAAGTGATCTGTCATTCGCAAACAGTCTGCTATTTAAATTAATTAACTCCTTAAATGAGATACGGATAAGAGAATTTAAGACTTTTGAGGAGATAAATACATACTTTAGGGGATATGAAGCATTTCGTAGTTGGGAGACTTACAGCAATGGAACTCTTCTCGAGCTAATTTTTGGAGGTGGATTTGGTCAGCTTGTAGATTTAAAGACAGAAATTCTTCTTGCAGGAAGTTACTGGAAAGCTGTTCCCTGGGTTCATAACGGCTTCTTTTTTATACTTGTTAAACAAGGTGCCTTAGGTTTAGTTTTTATAGTTTCGTTCTTCATATTTTTTATTAATGAAGGAATAAAAGATTTAAATTATTTCTCCAGGGATAAGCATTTCCGTGGTATTATGTTGATTTCAATAACACTTTCTCTGTTTATTACAAATTTTGTGGATTGCGGACTTTTTAATTTCGAAATGTCTATTTTATTAATCACATTAGGATTTCTAATTTCGCTAAAATTAAAATAAAAGGAAAATCATAACGGGCTGATGAAAGAAGGGGGAAAAAGATTAAGAGGTATTTGTAAATCAGATAATCATGCATTCCCATTGATTAGTATAATTACAATTGTTTATAACGGCCAGGATTCCATTGAGAAGACAATCGAAAGCGTAATTAACCAGACATATACAAATATTGAATATATTGTAATTGATGGTCACAGCACTGATAATACTTTATCAATAATCAGGAAGTATGATGAATATATTGATTATTGGAGAAGTGAACCTGATAAGGGAATATCCGATGCATTCAATAAAGGTTACAAACATTCAACAGGTAGTTATATTGCCTTCCTTAATTCCGGTGATTGGTATGAGCAAAATGGAATTAAAATGTTAACCGAACAAATTGACGAGGATTATTCAATCTATTGTGGTCATGTGAATTTATATTCACTTGACGGAGAAAAATTTTTAGAGACTTTTCGAAGCCGTCCATGGAGATTGCTTCAAACTATGAGAATTGCACATCCGGCTACACTGACTTCGAGAAAGGTGTTTGAAAAAATAGGACTTTTTTCTGAAGATTTTAAATATGCAATGGATTATGATTTCATTCTTAGAGCGTTTTTAAACGATTTTAAGATAAAAGTAGTGGATAACATTATTACCAACATGACAATCGGAGGTAATAGCAGCAATACAAGATGTGTTTTTAAAGAAGAATTGGTTATAAAAAACAAAAATATTGGCAGGAAAAAAAGGCACTTTATCTGGTATCTGTTAAATCTGCTTTTCCACAGGCAATATGTTTATGCAAAAAAAATAGTTTCACTTTTTGCGAAAAAGTACTTATGATTTCTTTAGCAATGAGAAAAAAAATTATCTTCTTTCATACTCTTAACGACTTAAGTGGAAGCCCAAAGATTCTTTCAATTGTTATCAGGGGCATGATTGAAAGAGGTTATGAAGCTGAATTATACACTTCATACAGGAAAGATGGTTTTTTATCCGATATCAAAGGAGTAAAATACCATTACGTTTATTACAAATTTCACTATTTAAAACCATATACATTCTTACTTTTCGTAATTATTCAAATCAGATATTTCTTTGCCGCTTTAAGTTATTGGAATGATGATGAGGCGGTTTT
>JBEHWO010000845.1:0-1682 GCA_040217695.1 Vulcanimicrobiota bacterium
TCGATACTTTTAAGGAATTTTCTTATTTTATCAGGTTCTTCCTGAGCATATTTCCATAATTTCACTGTATTATATTTTTTCTCAAATTCAGGTTTTAATATAAGATTAAAAAATCGTTCATCATCATCACCTTCAATAAATAGAAACAGCATTCTGTATTTCATGGCTATATCTCCAGTAAATTCTGAACATAAAGTTCATCTATTCCCATCTCATTTTCAAGAAAAATCTTTATTTCTTTCTTTTCAGATGGTTTTGAAATAGTAGAAAAACCGTCTTTATCTCTGGAAACAAGGAAAATATCTTTTAAGTCTGCATGTTTTATTATTTCAGGATTATGAGTTGTAACTATAATTTGTTTATCAGACGAAGCGTCTT
The DNA here is from genome assembly GCA_040217695.1 of Vulcanimicrobiota bacterium. GTDB lineage: Bacteria > Vulcanimicrobiota > SpSt-956 > SpSt-956 > JAKJGF01 > CALARM01. The sequence continues at coordinate 379 of JBEHWO010000845.1, forward strand.
TCATCATATTTACCAGTTTCGAAATAAGATGAGGATGAATATTTCTTTCCGGTTCCTCTATAATAGTTAACTTATTTTTTTCAAAATATAAAGCGATAATCAGAGCTGTTATATTTATTGTTCCGTCGGAAATTAATGAGGCAGGCAAATAATGTTCTTTAGAATAGACTTCCCTCAATGTAAAAAGTAACGATTTATCTGCAAATTTTTCAACATTCAAATCTGTTACAAAAGGCAGCAAATCTTTTACCAGATTCATATACTTTCTTCTTTTTTCATCATTTGATATAAGATTTTTTAAAACAATAGACAGGTTGCTTCCATCTTCTTCAAGATCGGACTTTCCCGTAATAGAAGTAGCTTTTTTAGGTAGTTTCGGATCAAAATCATATATGGCTATTTTACTTAACATTTCTTCCGGTTCCAGAAGCCTGAAAAACGGATGTTCAACAATAATAGTTCCCGGCGGTAATCCTATTGACTTAACAAGTCCCAGAGGAAATCTATTGGTCTTATTAAAGTTAACTTCTTTCGACTTTGTTAACTTAACTTTCATCTTACCTTTTTCCTGATAAAAAATCATTTTACCTGAGCCGATTTTCTCTTTTTCTTTTATCTGCTTTTTATATTTTTCCAGTTTAAAAAAATCAATATACTGTGTTAATGTATCTTTTATAATTTCAAAGTCCAGTTCTTTTAATTTCAAAACAAATTCATAAATTGAATTATCTACCTTAATACCTATTAAATCGCTTCCTATCTCCGAACCAAAGCCTGTTTTTTTACTATGTTCAAAAAGAACTTTTACCGATAGTTCCTTATTTACTCCAATAGAAATATTCCGTAAATATTCAACTCCGCCCTGTATTGATATTGCATTATCCAGACCGGATACTGCAATATCCCGTAAAAACTCAAAAATTCTGATAAAATTTGACTTTCCCGATGCATTGCTGCCAATAAATATATTAAAATTACCAAGTTCAAGATCAATATTCCTGAAACTTTTGAAATTATTTACCTCTATATTTTTTATACACATTAAACCTGACCACATTTACTTACATTTCCTTTTATTTTCCATATTCCTCTCTTTTCTGATACGCTCCAGCAAAACAGATGCCGGCTCATCTGAAGGATCGTGAGGAACGAGTTCCCCTCTGAAGGCTTTTGAGAGGATTGACTGAGAAAGTTTTTCTATATAGTTTTTTGCTTTTTCATACCTGGCTTCTATGGATTCGGCAAGTTTAAAGAGAGATTCTACACGGCGGACTATTTCATGTTGTTCCGAGAGAGGAGGTAAA
>JBEHWO010000846.1:0-1680 GCA_040217695.1 Vulcanimicrobiota bacterium
ATTTAATTATTTCGAATGATACCTCATTAGAAGTCCGGTTATGGGATACAATGTATTATAACATAGAATTAACTTTATCTCTTATTTCTTTTTAAAATTTATATTCACTATTATGCCTATCTAACATATTCCACGAGTAACGGTTCTTTTTTTATCTTTACCGTAACTCTGCCATTTTCCGTTTTTACATCATATTCTTCTGTAATATTTCCTTCTCCGTCTGTTATCATATTGCTTACATGAACATAAGGGACAGAAGCAGAGAGAGTAATTTCATCTTTATCTTTCTCGCTCCATATGATGGAAAATCTTTTTTTATTATCTATCCTTTCATAATCACAGGAATACTGACCATATGAACAGCCTTCACTTCTTCCCAGTTTCTTCGAAACATCTGTATCTATCAGGTTGCTCAGGTTTTTATAGGCATAATAAGAAATCCTTTCCGTATTAAATCGTGCCGGCTCTTCTCCCGGCCCCTGTCCGTCGGTAATCAGGCCCATGGAATTAAAAATACTTCCCGGATCGCCCATGAATTGATACCATTCGGTAAGGTTATTCCAGAATAGTTTATCAAGGCCGTTATTCAGATTATATACATATCGTTTTATGAGAGAAGATGCCTGTTCTTCTTCTGATTGATATGGCTGGCCTGACGGCTGCCCCTGCCATGTGCCATGTTCACAGCTCCAGATCTGTACATCCTTAAGGCCGTAACTGTCCAGGAGATTTCTATATTCCGTAACAGCAGGCATTTTCCAGTTGTCTGCCCTGCCCCAGTGATGTACATCTATTACATTAAAAGCTTTTTCTGAAGCAAGTTCTTTAATTACCTGTAAGAGAAATGGGTTTTCTGTAAAACCGTCAGTAGGGGCGATTAATACTATTTTTGCCTCACTGTCTGCTTCTTTCGCGCCTTCACTGATCAGTCTTACAAATTTCTTATAGTCTTCTAATGATCTTCCTGAATTCTGCCATATGAAAATTTCGTTACCTGCCTGCCAGTATTTAACTTTTACTCCCTGCACCGCATCACTTATTCCGTCTCCGTCGTACCTTTCTACGACTGTTTTTACAAAATTTTTGTATTCTTCAGGATACTCAAGGGGATTTCTCAAAGGAGGCCTGTCTTTTCTTCTCATCCTGCCGGGAGGGTTCACAGTGCCCCCTTCCGCAAAAACTCCGAGCCAGTTAACGCCGCCAGTGGAACTATATATATGTTTTATTATATCATCTGTAAGCATTATATTATTCCAGTTATAGCCTTTTCCTATGTCCGGTTCTATAAAATCCCATATAAGCTGCAGGTTACTTCTGGTCCAGTGAGAACCGAGATTTTGAAAGTGTTTATCTGTCCATAGCCAGTAATCTTCTCTCGATAAACCTGCTCTGTCTGTAAAATATCCGAATTCATGTACGGAATAGGCGGTGAAAATACCGAAAGATGAATCTTCAGAATTGTCATTGACAGGTGTTGAAGTTGCATCAGGTAATGTTGTCGTAATAATTTTACTTTCACTCCCGCAGTTGACCATAAAAAGTAAAATCAGGCTCATAAAGCAGATGTATTTAATCATTGCACTCCTCCTATTAATTTATAGTGTATTTTATAACTTATTGGAATTTTTATGGTCGTGACGCGTAACGGGTAACGTGTGACGGCTTTTATTCCTGCCCATC
>JBEHWO010000847.1:0-1677 GCA_040217695.1 Vulcanimicrobiota bacterium
GTGTCTTATCCTGAAATAGGTTGACAGAAAAAACTAAAAAACCTAAAAGAAAGGATAAGAAAAATGATAAAAGAAAAAGAGAAAATAACATACAAATACAGCCGTGCATTTAAGCTGAAAGTAGTTGGAGAAATAGAGAGCGGTCGACTTACAAAAAATCAGGCAAAAAAATTGTATGGAATAAAGGGAGGTTCTACATTAACTTGCTGGATTAAAAAAATGGGAAAAGACCATTTATTAAACAAAATAGTAAGGATAGAATTGAAAAACGAACCTTCAAGAATAAAGCAGCTAGAGAAAGAGAAACAAGCCCTGGAGAGTGCACTATCGCAGGCACATTTAAAGTTGTTGGCATACGAGTCATTAATCGAAGTAACGGATGAGGAATTTGGGACAGAGTTAAAAAAAAACTTAGAATTAAAGCTATCGAACGAGCCAAAGCCAAGGGAAAAGAGAAAACGGAGGCAAAAGTGAAAATAGAAGAATTATGTAAGATATTTGAAATGAGTCGCCAGGGCTATTACAAAAGCAGGAAAGCCAAAATAAAAGCGTCATTAGACGAAGAAATAATCATCGATTTAGTGAAGGAAAAAAGGAAGAGAATGCCCATGATAGGAGGAGTAAAGTTATATAAACTTCTGAAATCGGATCTTACCATGACAGGAATACGAATAGGCAGGGATAAATTCTTTGAAATACTTCGGAAGCATAGAATGTTAATCAAGAGGAAGAAGCGATATGCGAAGACTACGGATTCAAACCACCGGTTTAAAATATATAAGAATTTAATAAAGGAGAAGAATAAGGAAGAAATAAAACCGGATGAAGTATATGTATCAGACATAACCTATATCCGGACAGAAGAGAATTTTTGTTACTTATCGTTAATAACGGATTATTCATCAAGGAAGATAGTCGGATATGATTTAAGCGATAGTTTAAGCATAGAGGGTAGTTTACGTGCAATTAGGATGGCATTAAAAGAGAAAGGTGAGATGCCTGAGCTAATACACCACTCAGACCGAGGAATACAGTATTGCAGCAAACAATATACAGAGTTATTAACAAAGCATAAAATCTCAATAAGCATGTCGGAGAAAGGCAATCCGTATGAGAATGCAATAGCTGAGAGAGTAAATGGAATATTGAAAGAAGAATTTTTACTGTCCGGAACATTTAAGAATAAGGAAGAAGCGATGAGAGCTGTAAAAGAATCAATAAAGACATATAACGAAATGAGACCTCATATGAGCATAAACTATAAGACACCGGAGGATAAATATGCAGCATAAAAAAGTTATTAACATATTAACAAAAGAAAGAAAAAAAGTAGCAAAAAAAGAAAGAAAAATACTACTGCTATTAATTTAAATTTTGTCTACTTTTTTTAGGATGAGACACTAACAACTAATAACTAACAACTAATAACTAACAACTAATCACTAACAACCAATAACTAATAACCACAAGGATGGAAAGAATAAAATTTTTAACAGGACTATTAATCACAATTGTGATTGTATTATTGAGCATAACGCAGGTAATCTCACAAAGCAACGGGAATATGAAAGACAGATTTTATATCGGACCGATGAATTTCTTTTTTGATGAGAGATTGAGAACATCTGCTCATTTGAATTGGTATGATTCGCTGTCATATAATATGATGCACAACTA
>JBEHWO010000848.1:0-1668 GCA_040217695.1 Vulcanimicrobiota bacterium
CCACGATGATTTTAATGGGTAAACTTTGTCATTGCGAGCGAAGCGAAGCAATCCCATTGATAGAAGCTTGTACGACGGGATTGCTTCGTCGCTATCGCTCCTCGCAATGACACACATCTTAATCATTGTGGCTGTCTACTATTGCCTTTTGTGATATAATATAATTTTAAAGGGAGGTGACAGAATGAAAAAAAATATTACTTTTTTATGTATCTTCATTCTACTATCTTTCTTATCTTCAGCCATATATGCCGGTGAAATTCATGATGCCTGCAAAGCAGGGGATCTTTCTAAAGTAAAATCACTTCTTGCTCATGATCCGTCTCTTCTTCAGTCAAAAACAGAAGAAGGGAAATCACCTCTTCATATGGCAACAGGATGGGGAAGATGTGACATTGTAGAATATCTGATAAGTATCGGTGCAGATATTAATGCAAGGAATAACAACGGAGGAACACCGATACATGTGGCTGCGTCACAGAATCAGTCGGAATGTGCGAAAATACTGATTTCTCACGGAGCAAATGTAAATGACATAAGAACTCTCGGCAAAATGACCCCCCTTCTGATTGCAGTATATAAAAGCAATTATGAGGTGGCAGAAGTTTTACTTGAACTGGGCGCAGATATTAATGCAAAGACAGAAAGCGGAGAAACTGCTCTTATGGTTGCTAAAAAAAGAAATGATCAGAAGATGATAGAGCTTCTGACAAAATAAAGAATTTTTAAAAAAACGGAGAATTCCACCGGAATCCTCCATTTTTTTTATCTCTTTAAGGAATGACAATTAAATTAAATCGTGACGCGTCACGCGTCACGCGTGACGCGAGGAAAGAGATAACTAATTAATATTAAATACTATGGGCGAAGGAAGGGTAATCTGTTTCATATATTCCAGTGCATATAGGTCCGTCATGCCTGCCACGTAATCTGTCACGATATGCTGTGGCTGAGCTTTTTCCTTTATATAAAAATCATGCATTTTCTCCAGATATTTTCCGAAAGACTGATCGAACGGAACCTGTTCATGCTCATATGCTTCATAATCACAGGAGCACTTATTATATAAATCCATAAGATGTTCAAAGAGATCTTTAACGATTTTTTTGCTGTATTTCTCATAGTCTTTAATTGTTTTATTGTAATATATATGGTCATAGTTGAATGTTCTGAGTTTTATCACCAGGTCGAAGGTGTCGTCAGAGAATCCTATTTCCTGTCTGTCTCTGGAGTTTTCAATTACATCCGTTACAAGTTTATTGATGATTTCTCCGTTGGAGTCACCGAGTTCTTTTCTTATTTCTTCGGGAATATCTTTTATTTCTATAAAACCTGCCCTTATGGCATCTTCAATGTCCCTGCCCAGATAGGCAATTTTATCTGAAAATCTTATAATACATCCTTCATATGATGAGGGTTTAAAATTTCTATCTTTTATGTTATCCAGATCTTTTTCCTCTTCCGAAGGAGAGAGGTATTGTTCGAATTTTTCTCCGTTATGGCATATGATACCGTCTTTTACCGCATAGGTAAGGTTAAGCCCTTCTCCTCTGTTAGCCAGATATTCCACCACTCTGTAACTGTTTATTTCATGGATGAATTTATCAATCCCCGGTATCTCATTCAGGGCATCTTCTCCCGAATGGCCGAATGGAGTATGGCCCATGT
>JBEHWO010000849.1:0-1661 GCA_040217695.1 Vulcanimicrobiota bacterium
CGTACCATGTATAAAAAGTATATCAAAAATCAAAAAGGTATAGGAATTGCTATTACCCTGCTCGCCATTATGATTATTTCAATTTTAGGCATGGCTCTTCTTATCAGAAGCACATCCCTTGCAGGAGTAATTTCGCAGAAAAATTATTCCATCACTGCTACAGAGGCTGCGAAAGCAGGGATATCCCATGCCATACACCAGGTTGAAACAGATCTTTACTATACCACTCCTATTTCTTATACGCCTCTCTCGACCTATACTGTTACACCACCCGGTGAAAGAGGTTACTACAAAGTGGATATAACAAACAACCTGGCAGGCACCACTGTCCTGACATCTCCTTACAGCGGTTATGCTATTCCTGCAGGAGTTATTGAAGTGGTTTCTACCGGATATGCAGGTAATCCTGCCATAAGTGACCAGAAAAAAAGTGTAAAAATTATAGCCATGGGAAACAGACTGGATGTTATCTTCGATCCATGGAGTAACGCTATTACCCTGAGCGGGAAGATTACTCCCGGAGGCGGTGCAGGAGGTAATGAACTGCTTACCGACAGTTACAATTCTTCCGTAGATCCCGATGTTTATTCAGGAGGCAGTGACGGAGATATTGCGGCAAACGGTGTAAAAACAGACCCGAATGATCCCAACAGCAATCCTGCTCTTAACCTGGGTGACAGAAATGTTAAAGGAGAGATAAAGGTACCGCCGGGAACTACTGTAAGCGGCAGTGGCACCTATCTGGATCCGAACGGAATTCAGCGTACCTTACCTAACACAAATTATACCGTTATGCCGGAACCAATTCTTATGCCGCCTGTACCGGAAAAGGTTGCAGGAAATATTGACGTAAATCCGGGCCAGACCCTGACCGGAGGAGGCGAATACAGAGATTTATTGCTAAATGGAAACAGTACTACAGTATTAAATGAAGGTACTTATATTTTCAGAAACCTTAGCTTCTCTGGAGGAGGCAATGCAGATATAAATCTTAAAGTTAACGGGAATGTAATTATTTATGTTACAGGAAGTATCGATCTCAGAGGACAGGCCAATATTAATACTATCACTGAAGGAAAGGGAAATAATACTACTACACATCCTGATAACCCTGCTTCTCAATTGAAGATTTTAGGAACAAGTACCTGTACCAGTGTAGACATGGGAGGTGGAGGAAGTTTCTGCGGTGCAATATACGCTCCGAATGCAACTTTTACATTTCATGGTATGGGTAATGACAAAAAATCTGATCTCTGGGGATCTTTTGCAGGAAAAGATGCCGTATTTCATGGAGCAAAAGTAAGTGTTCACTATGACAAAGCACTGGACTCAGAAGGGGAAAGTTATTATGCAGGTATTGCAAAAGATTCTATGAGATGGGTATTCGGCTATTAAACAACAGAACTTATATATAGAATGACCGTTTCGGTCACAACAGGGAATGTATTATGAACAAAACATGATACATTCCTTAATTATTTCGCTTATTAATACCAGAACGAAAAACATTGACAGACAGCCATTATAATAGTACAATATATTAATATAAATGTAGGTAAATTTATTATTTTTTAATTACTGAAGTGAGTAGTGAAAAGTGAAAAGCCAGAAAACCTTATCTAATCTGGTTTATAACATATAAAAATATTAATTGCTTATGC
>JBEHWO010000850.1:0-1661 GCA_040217695.1 Vulcanimicrobiota bacterium
ATTGATTACAGATTTTGCTTTCTTGTAAAGCTCTTGAAAGGTTATATCTATCCGGTTTATATCCATCATAAATTACTTATTACCAGAACTTCCACCATGGTTTTTTTGCCAGTTCCAGTTCTTTCTTCCAGGCTTCGGCGAGCTGTTTTTCTCTTTCTTCTGCTTCTGATTTAAGTCGGGATTTTTCTTCCTCTGTTTGTTTTTTTAGATCTTCTAATTCCTGCTGGCGAAGCTCTTCCATGTCTTTCAATATTTTTTCTTTTTCTTTTATAGTTGCTTCATGTTCTTTTAATACTGTCTGGAAATTATCTTTTTCTTTAGATAGTTCTTTTATGTTATTGGCATTATCAAGCAGTACCTGATTTAAAGCTTCTGCCTTCCGGGCCTGCTCATCTTTCTCCTTTTGGGCAGACTCGGATTTGAATAGAAGAACTTCTTTTTCTTTCTCCAGGATCTCCACCTGTGATTTATAGGTTTCTTTCTCTTTCTGGAAATCAGGCAGAGCTTTTACCTGCTCTCTGAGAAATTCATTCTCTTGCAATACTGTTTCTAGTCTCTGTTTTAAAAACTCGTTTTCTTTATTTATTGCCCCATATTTAACTAAAGCATGTTCTTCCAAGGGTTTTATTAACTGTGTTTGTTTTGTTTCGAAAAACTCTTCTATTACTTCTTTTATTACTTCTCTTGTTAGCTGGTTCTCACTGGTTCTCAAATGGTTCTCATTGTTTTTATATTCCTTGTTACTATTGATATTCTCACTGGTTCTCAAATGGTTCTCACTGGTTCCCATGTGGTTCTCATTATATTGCCCTTTATTGCTATTACTGATATTCTCACTGGTTCTTACCTGAGAACCAATATTATAACCTATAGCATTTAACTCATTTATATTTACCTTTACAATAGTTTTACCATTCACATTTGCTTTTATGCTATTGATTTTACCTGCTTTTATATAGCGGTAGATCGTGCTTTGGGGTTTTCCTGTAAGTTGAACAACTTCAGGTATAGTTAAATAGCCGCTATTACTCATAATTATTCCTCCCGGAAAATAATAAAGCAGGTGAATTGCCTTCTAACAAGACATCTTCACCTGCTCTATTTTCTCCATATATTCCACAGGTTAACAAAGTTTCCTGCTTTTACCGATTTAGAAGGATTTTTTTAAAACCAGGTGGAATAGGTCTTTAATTTAATATAAAGGGAGGGTATCGTTATGACTATAGGAGATCCAGACTGGATCATAAAACTGGGCCCCATTATGCGGACCAATCATGCCGGCACAAAGAAACAGGCTGAAGAGGGTGCAGCTCTTCAGGTTAGAGATGATGTAAAGGTGATTATGGATACCGCAAAACCTCTTATTCCTCTTCTTTCTAAAGGTGTTGTTCTGGCCGGCGGTGCTGAGCCTGTTGTTAAAGAAGAAGTGCCTGTTCCTGAAGTAATAAGTTATCAGCTTCCTGATGGCAAATGGTTTTCTATTGCTACTTCAAAGGCGTTCGGCGTTAAGCTGACTGAACCAAAGCCGAAAGAAGAATAAAACTCTCTATGCAGAGGGTTTTTTGTTTTTTGCGGTTTTTCTTGTGCCTGGCTTTGACGGGTTAAGTCGCCGGCGGATCTGTGACGAAGTTCTGAAGTGGAGGATCTTTTTCTTTGAAATA
>JBEHWO010000851.1:0-1661 GCA_040217695.1 Vulcanimicrobiota bacterium
TACTGAAGTGAGTAGTGAAAAGTGAAAAGCCAGAAAACCTTATCTAATCTGGTTTATAACATATAAAAATATTAATTGCTTATGCTCAGGTCAGTAACAACTTTTTTTACCCTTTTCAGCAATCTATTGCAATCTTCTTCACATGATTTATCTGCAAGCACATAAAGACAGACCTTTGCCCTGGACATGGCAACATAGAGCTGTGACCTGTATTCATTATCTTTATCTTTTTCCGATATGTAGGGCGGTATCATTTTTGCCATATCTTCAGCCTCCGTATTGTGAAAGATTCAAAATGTTCAGGAAATCTGTTGTTAAATATTCAACCGGAGATAAAAATAATCCTGTGAAGATTCGCTTTTATTTAACCTTACAGTTAGCCTGACGAATCCGGCTAATATAAGACCATAGTCTTTGTTTCCAAATTATAATAAAATTTCATAACCCATTTGATTGAAGTGATTGTCTGCGGTAAAGATCATTCGTTGAACTTTATCACCTGTCGATAGTAAATCCTGGACTATAATGAAAGAAGTACAATCTGTGAAGGAAAATTTTTTATCTGAATATTGTTTAAACATTTTCCAGCTTCTATCTTCTATGGTTTCAGTAATATATATAATTTTGATAGCTTCAGTATTACGTATTCTCTCGCCGAAATCTACAGCTACTGTATGACCTGCTTTATATAACAGGCCGGTATAAGTTTCGTCCAGAATAAAATTGGTTGTAATAAGGCAAAAATCAGGCAATAATCGTCTGTATATATCTTTTGCTTTCTCGTGAAGGCTATCCTTTTTGCAATAAAGAGCAATCCATGCGGAAGTATCTACAAAAATTCCTCTCAGTAACATATTATACACCTTTCCCATAAATATAGTTGTCTATATTTTTGGAAAAATCTGCAGGTACATCGCAATCAACAGCAGGAATATCATATAAAGGGTCTTTTGTTATATCAAATAAACCTTTAATTTTCTTTTCCTGAAGTTCATTAATCCAGTTATTTACAGAAGATGCAATATTATTCTCTTCTCCTGTATTATCCTGAACCCTGATAACATTATTCACTTCTTTGTTCTCTATAACAGTATTTTTTACCTTCCGAAGGAAATCTATTATAGCCTGTTCAACCAGATCTTTTATATTTTGTTCCATTAAAGCAGATTGAATTTTAAGTTCTTTATGAAGCTCGCTGGATATTCTTACATTTAAAACTTTTGTGGACATTGATATCATCTCCTTTAACTATTTAACTATTTAACTATATTATAGCATAACTAGTTAAATAGTAAAGAAGAAAGAGTTTTGCTTTCCGGACTTTATTCAATACTCTTCCGTTAGTACTTTGATTTAGAAAAAACGGCTAAATTCCTAAGTTTTATCAATTTAAAAAAGCTATATATTTCAAGGTTAATTCATAATCAAAGTATTAGCGGAACAGCATCCTCCTTTGTGCCAGTGATTTTTTGAGATTATGAATTTTAGCCATTCGAAATACAGAATCTATTTTCAAACCTGTCCCTGAAAATTCGGGATCAGATGTTGTTAATAAATAATCTGAATTCTCCAGAGGTCTTACCGTATTGGAAGTAATCAATGCTACAAGAAAATCCTGCTGTGCAGGATTGTCAGGTGATAATACAAGAACTGGCCTGATT
>JBEHWO010000852.1:0-1660 GCA_040217695.1 Vulcanimicrobiota bacterium
CATCAGGCCAGTATTTCCACCGCAGGGTTCTAAGAATAGCTTACCATAAGGTTTGAGAATATCTTTTCCGCCAGAGCCTTCTGCTATAGAACAAATGTTCGTATATTTTTGTTCTATGTAAAAATTTCAAATTGAATTAGCTCCTTTTTTCTTCATTTTTCTCTATTTTTCTAACTTTCCGCCAGAAACTATATTTCCAACGTTCATAGATAAACCTGTGTCATAACCTAATTTATTCTTAAAGCCCTTTATTTCTATATTACCAAAATATATATTTTTTTCAATAGTGAATCACATAGTTATAAAATAATTATTCTACTGATTTTTATTTAATACATATAAATCCTTAATTATGAGTGCAGAAAAGATAATATATTATTTCCAAGGATTTTATACTTACCTCCTATTTCCTGAGCAGTTATTCTTCCGTTATTTATAAGCTTTAAAACCTCCTCCTGGCTTATTTCAAGTATTTTTGCCAGATCCTCGACAGAATATACCTGATTGGGATTTACATCTTTTTTTGAAATTGACTTCCATAGATTGTAACCTAATCCTGCCAGACTTATTACACTTCCTCCGATACCAAGATATATTTGAAATTTTCTGAGAGCATTATTCATAATATATACTCCTTTCATATTAAAATTTAAACTTACATAAAAAAGTTATTTCACATTCAAAATGTCTAGAATTTGATTTTTTTATTGGCTGATATTGAATTTTATTTGATAACGTTTTATTATCTTCTTCATCAAAGAATATATCGTAATCATCTGATTCTGAAAGAATATCATCAATTATATCCTGAGAGTTAAAGTTTTTAGTTTTATTTTTTTCCGATTTGTTGTTTTTTGATATAAACTTTTTTTCATTATCTAAAGTTGTATCATCATTGAGTATGCCCAGCAGAATTAAAAATCCCTGTCCCTGAAATATTTGATCAACTATATCAGTGATATGCATTTGTTCACCTCCTATCCGACAATATATATAGAATTCTCAACTTGAGTCTTATCTTTTCCCTTTATTATTATTCGTATTTTTTCCCGTCGGGGAAGAATATAATACCTTATAGAATCTTTTTCATCTTGTAGAAAACCCTCAGTTTTTTTCTTCATATCAATAAATTGTGTTTGGGTCAGGTTACATTCAAAAACACTGTATTGTACAGGATTTCCATAATCTTTTAGTAATTCATAAAGTTTGTTTCGTAATCTGTCATTGGTTATGTCATAAGTGACTATTATAAACATAAAGTTCCCTCTTATTTAATTAAAAAAGGTGTATAACACACAATTTTATCCAACAAAAGATTGGCTAGCAATCGGAGCTGTAATTCTATACATCGAAAATAAGTACAGTTAATATTTTCTCGTGGATGTTTTATTGTGGAATTCAGGCAATTATCATAATGATTGAGATAAATTTTAAAACCTTTTTCATTTAATTTTACCAAATCTCCATCATTTGAAAAGTGTTCCGGTTTTATATAACCTGATTTTATACATTTAAAAACCAGCCTGTCTATTATTACCGATCTGAATTCTTCAATCATATCAAATATAAGAGCCGGACTCCCGTATTTATCAGAATGAAAAAATCCCCAGTATGGATCGAGTCCTACAATATTTGCCACTGAATAAACCTGGTTGTGTAA
>JBEHWO010000853.1:0-1660 GCA_040217695.1 Vulcanimicrobiota bacterium
TAGAAGAACATAAAGAATATGAAGTTATCGCTGAAGCTGAAAACGGAAAAGATCTTATAGAAAAATATTTTAATCATTGTCCTGATATTATTCTCACAGATATTGCAATGCCTGAACTTACCGGAATACAAGCCGTTGAAGAAATTCTTAAACGGGATAGAAATAGTAAAGCGTTGTTTCTTTCTATGTATGATACTGAAGAATATGTTTACCAGGTACTTAAATCAGGCGGGATGGGCCTTGTTAATAAAAACATATTAGATGAAGAATTAATTTATGCAATTTCAAAAGTATGTAACGGTGAAAAATATTTTGGTAAAAACTGGACTGACACCAATCTCAGTTTATTGTTTCAGAATTTTGAAGAAAAATTCAGTGAAGAAACAAAACAATCAATTGATCTGAACTTCAGAGAAGAACAAATACTCCAGATGATAATTGATGGTTATACCAGTAAAGAAATTGCAGATAAAATGTTCTTAAGTAAAAAAACAATAGATTATTACCGTTCTAACCTATTAAGAAAATTTGATATTAAAACTCAAATCGAACTGGTTAAGTGCGGTATATGGTATTTTTCAAACAGGGACAGTGAAGGAGTTTAAGAATATTGTAAAATAATTAGTACAAGTACTAAACATGTTTAGCAGATTTCTGCATATATTATATTTATTAAATTCTATATAACTTAACTAAGGTGATGTCATGAATAAGAGATATTATTTAATCATTTCTCTTCTTATATCCCTTTTGCTTTTGAGTTGTACAAGTTCAGATAAAATTGGAAAATTATATACGACAGAAAATGCAAATCAGCTTTTCGGAGAGGTAAAATATTCAGTTGAAATGAATGTTAATCAATTTACAAATCTGCTGAACCGGACTCACAAAACAATTATGTTCGGAATAATTAATCGGCAGCTTATTATTCTTGATAATAATCGAAAACTGATATATCCTGAAAAAGCTGATTATAAAGATTCAGATGTTTTTATAGTTTACAGTGTTAATATGCTAAGAGAGTTATTATCGGATAACAAATCTGAAAAACAAGGCGATGAAAAATCTGAAAATGTAAATATTGAACAACGACAGGAAGTTCTATCTATCTCAATTAATGAGAAGACTTTGGAAACAGGAATGAAATGTCCTCCAATGTGTCCGGATTAAAAATGAAATTAGCTGTAATAATTAGTTATGTTTCACTTTTTGTCTGGATATTTCCAATATTCAGACAATATAGAAGCAATCTCTTTTACTTCTTTTTATTTCTGGGGATTTCTGATCCCTTATCAGTTTTTGCTGTAAAAGTCCTGTCAATAAAAACTGAATGGCCTTCTGTATTAATTGCGCCTATCTTATTTTATGCAATTAATATTGATAGAACAAAACCTTTCAAGATCAGTAAACTGGAGATTTTTGTTTTTGTACTTACATACTTTCTGATATTCTTTATTGACAATTTTAATGTTATCCTCCTGATTATTCATACTCTAATTACAATTAGAGCGATTTATATAATTATTACAGACCTCCATTACAGACAAAAGATAAATATTGTTCGTCTTGTACTTGCTTTTTATATGATTACATCTGTTGCAAGTTTATTGATATACTTAAATGGAGATTACCATGCATTTCTATTATTCTTTACTAATCT
>JBEHWO010000854.1:0-1656 GCA_040217695.1 Vulcanimicrobiota bacterium
TTTCAACATCAGTATCCTCTATCTCAATGACACCACTGCCACCATTTTTTACTCTCCCGGTCACCTTAGTACCGCTCCAGCTAAATAAGTATCCATTAAGCTGCAATAGGTAAACTCACCTTTCTTTTAGCTAAAACTTTTGCCCCAGAACTCCTTTTCCATTTATATGGATGTGCATACTGATTATGATGACTAATAAACGCCAAAACTTTTACCTCCAGATCTTTAAGGGATGAAAAATCCGGTACCCTTAATCTCTTAAATTGTAATGTAGAGAACCATTGTTCTATCTGATTCAACCAGGAACAATGGACAGGCAGAAAATGAAAATGAAATTCCGGATGTTTCTCTAACCAGGCTCTTACTTTTTTCCCCTTATGCATTGGGACATTATCCAGGACAACATGGATATGTTTTATATTATCCGGGAACTTCAATCTCATATTTTCAAGAAAATCAATAAATTCAATCTGCCTTTTACGGCCATAACATCTTCCATATACTGTTCCACTTCTTGTATCGAAGGCAGCAATTAAATTTAAAGCCCCACATCTCTTGTATTCATGTTCTATCAATACAGGTTTTTCGGGTTGAGCTGCTTTAGTTAAAGTTAAACGAGACCTTGCCTGTATAGATGTTTTCTCATCAATACAAATTACAGTTTCATCTTCTCTTAATTCCCTTGTATATAAATCACAAATTTCTGAAACTTTATCATAAAATTCCTGATCCCTTGGTGTTTTTTCTCCAAGCCAGAAATGATATCTCCAGGGCTTTAATTTATGACTTTTCAATATACACCTCACTGTCTCTGATGATATGTTCTCTACTACACCGTCACTTATAAGTTGCCTTGCCAGTTCTTTACAGTCCCATAAACATAAAGAACGGCCATATTTTTCTGGAAGTTCACAGGCCATCTTTATCAGATGAACTGCTACCTCTGGGGGAAAAAACCGGTGGACGACCGGAACGTGGTTCATCTTCTAATCCTTTTAGACGTTTTTCCATAAACCTTTTTCCCCATTTTCTTACTATTCGTCTTTGAATTCCTACTACTCTACTTATATGGCTCAAGCTATGATCTTCTGAAAGCATTATTACTATTTTCGCTCTCTCTAATAACCCTACTGGTGTTTTGAAACTTCTTATTAATCCGTTAAGTTTTACTCTTTCTTCTTCTGTTAATATAATTTTTATAGGTGTTTTTTTACCATGCATTTATATTCTCCCCTTAACTATCTTTTAAGGGGATTATACAATATTTTTTATCTTCTGGACACTTTCTTACCTGGAGCGGTACTTAGGAATAATAACAGACACTTCTCCTGTCACATCACCGGCTCTGGGGCATGGTTCAACGTGAGAGAAAAAAACTCCTTTAGTCGATATAAAAAAGAGGTATAAAGAAAAAAACCTTATCTTTTAGATAAAAATCTAAAAGATAAGGAAAAAAAAATAATGAGTAATTATACCGTAAAAGAAGAGAATTTAACACATGTCCATAGATATATTAAAAATGACAGTACAAAAGGGAATCTAAAAAAATTTGTAGAGATACCCTGTTTAGACTTTCAGTCACCATCAAAGGAAAAAGCTAAAGAAAAATTTGAAGAAAAAGCGGTATGGTTTAATAAGGAAGCTTATGATGAAATA
>JBEHWO010000855.1:0-1655 GCA_040217695.1 Vulcanimicrobiota bacterium
ATTTTGCATGGAGAAATTTAAAAGCAAAAGATATTAAAGGACAAATTTATGGAACTTTCTTTGGGCAACTTATATATATTACAGGGCAAAAATCAAGTATAATAAATCTATTAACTATTATAGAAGATTTATTTGGATTACGTTTATCCATATTTTTGGAATATATGCCTCATAAACTGGAAGACAAAATAGAATATCATGAACCAGATCCTGTTAAAATAGCGGAATTTGATGATTATATTATATCAATTAATTTTTTGTATAGCGGTTGCCACTATAATCCATTTAAACAAGAAGTAGATATGAGCCAGAAAGCTTATATCGAGATAAAATCTTCTCAAGAAAAGTCATTAGGTGGATTTTTGACTATTTCACGATATATACAAGATTTTTTGACATTAGGAATATCCAAACCAGTATATCCAATAAAAATTAAGGGATTAACTGAAGCAAATAGAGTATTTTTACCCCATAATGAATCATTTTGTAGTCCAGTCGATATAATATTTGTACCCACAATAAAAATTCCGACTATATCAGAAGAAATACAACATCCATGTGAAATGCTTTTTACATTCAGAGATTTAGCAGATAAAATAAGTTTATTTCTGAAAAATTGGATTTTTGATTCTAATCAACTTAAAACTATTTATGGTCTGTATTTCGCTTCAATATATAGCTCTGAAATGTATATTGAATATAAATTTCTAAGTAGAATCCAGGCACTTGAAGGATATTATAGATTAGTTTTGATGGATAAAGATATGAGTGAAAGATATTTTCTTATAAACGAAGTGTTGAATATACAGTCTTATGTTATTGAGAATAATTTAAAAAGAAGCTGGGATAAGCAAAATGTTAAATCAAGTTTTTTGGGTCAAATTTTTTATTTAGAAGGCCAAAGAAATTTAATAATAAACTTTTTTAATATTATAGATAATGCCTTTTCCTTACATAGACTTACTTTTTTGGAATTTACTAAACATGAATATGAAGTAAATATTATACTTAATTCTGTGCCAGATGATTATAAAGAAAAATTAGAAAAGCAACTAAAATATTCTAATGAACCAAGTTTAGCAATAAAATTAAAGCAAATAATAAAAGAAAATACTGAATGTGTCCAGGATTTTTTATGTAATAGAAGAGAAAAAGAGAAATTTATTAAGAAAGTAACTACAATAAGGAATTATCTGACTCATCCTAAAAATGATCTGGAAGGAAGAAAATACACAAATAAAGAGAATCTTATAATTTTATCGCATTTTTTAAAAATACTTTTAGAAATAGTCTTTTTAAAAGAAATAGGGTTTGATTCTGATGAGACAAAAAAAATAATTTTAAAACAGTATGAGAGATTTAAAAAACAATGGAAAATTTCTTGATACTTTTAGTAGGTTATTTTTACAAAAGCCTTGATTTTACTGGTTTTTATGTGGTTTACAAAGAATGAATTTTTTATAATTTACCGGATTGCAAGAAACCCTTGCAATCACTGATTTCTGATTTTTCATAATGTCATTAAATAATTCTTTAACGACTTTTTTAGATAGATTCGTTTAGTGACAATAAACAATAATGAAAATACATAATCTAATGGTTGATAATATTATCCACTTCTCTGATAGAAGTTACATCCAGAATAGCTAAAAGTA
>JBEHWO010000856.1:0-1645 GCA_040217695.1 Vulcanimicrobiota bacterium
TTCGGGTACAAGTTCTGCACCAGTTGCAAATTTCCAGTACAGTGTGAGCGGAAAGACCGTGACGTTCACAGACACATCAACCGGGAACCCGAGTTCGTGGAATTGGAATTTCGGTGATGGCACCTCATCGACGGTGAAGAACCCGAGTCACACTTACACCAATCCTGGGTTGTATACGGTAACCTTAACTTTAAAATATTTCGATGGATTCTCTTTTGTTACAACTAATAAATCAACCAAAGTCAGTGTTGGAGGTAGCTTGATTCCAGGCGAAGCACCAGTGGCAGGTTTTACGAGCTTTGTTAATGGCAAAACAGTGAAATTTAATGATATTTCTACAGGTAACCCAACCTCCTATCACTGGGATTTCGGTGATGGTACTACATCAGATGAAAAATCTCCTACCCATATTTACATGAAAAGCGGGACATATAATGTGAAATTATCAGTCTCTAATAGTGTTGGTATGGATTATTGTTCAAATTCTATTTTTATTGAAGATAGTTATTTACTTCCAGATTTAGTAGGCCTTTCAACCATTTTATTGCCGTCCACAGATGGCAAAACTATTTATTATTCTGCAATAAAAAACATCGGCACTACTACAGCCAATGGATTTTACATTTCACATTATCTCTCATCAGATTTAGATTTGTCCACTAATTCCGATTACTATCTTGGAGAGAGATATATTCCCTCCCTAAAAGCAGGGGATACCAATTATGATGAAATATGTGTAGGACTCCCTCCACTCATTCCATATGGACAATATTATTTATTTACAGTTGTAGACTCGAAAAATCAGGTAGTAGAGTCTGATGAATCTAATATATTTTATTTAACTGAACCTATAACGATTGGATCCTCAGGCATTGTTGGAACCTCTCCAAAAGCCAATTTTGAATATACTTATCATGGAAAAGAAATCAAATTCACTGACACTTCAACTGGTAATCCAACAAGTTGGCTTTGGGAATTTGGCGATGGTTCCACTTCATATGAGAAAAATCCAACACATCTCTATTTATATGATGGTATTTATTCTGTTAAACTCATTGTAGGTAATAATTACAATATTGGAATTAAAATTGCTGAAATTACCATTGGAAATCCTGGAGATGGAAGCAAAACATTTTTACCTGATCTCATTCCCTATGGAATCACCTATTCACCACGGTATCCCACATCATCAAGTACAATTACTGTAAATGCAGAAATTAAAAATGTGGGGAGTTCTCTTGTGAATCGTGATTATTATTATACATGTATATATATATCTGTTGATGATAAATTTGATTCCAGTGATCAACATATTGGACACTTTAAAGGCTCAATCATTAATCCGAATACAGTTTTTAGCTTCACATTATCGTTCACTGCACCTTCCTATCGAGGACGATATTATTTAATTATGGTTGTAGATAATGGTAATTTTATTGATGAAACAGATGAAACAAATAATATTCAAATAATTCCAATACAAATTTATTAATTATTTTAGGTGATTGCTTAATACAGGCCACAACTATATACTAACCAATGGTGGCCGGATGAATGAACCTGGTAGAACTCACACGATACACGAATGACGAGGAGAGCGCAGAGGGATATCTCAGGGAGCAGGGGATTCTCAAAACATACGAGG
>JBEHWO010000857.1:0-1644 GCA_040217695.1 Vulcanimicrobiota bacterium
AAATTGGATTTTACTTACTTTTCACTACTCACTATTCACTGATTAATAGATTTACAAAATTAAGTGCAATTTCCAGTAAAAATACAACTACCTGTCGTAAAAAAACACTATCTGTAAAGAGCGGTAGATTGAAAGATACACCTCTGCCTATGCCGAAATTTTAGCCACAGTAGAGGAAAATATATAATTCTTCTCGAAATATACATTTATATTTTTGCTAAACAATTTATCGATAATCCTGGCGTCATGCGTCACGAATATAAGTTATGAAACAATAAAAAGGATGATTATTATGAGTGAAGACAGAAAAAAAGTTCTTCTTGCAGAAGATACAATTCCCATAAGACTGGTTATTAAAACCATTATGAGTAAAATCGGTTATGATATAACTATAGTTGATAACGGTGCAGATGCAGTTCAGAAATCTGTTGAGCTGCAGCCTGATGTTATTTTAATGGATATAATGATGCCTAAAATGGATGGTATTCAGGCTACCCTGAAGATCAAGACAAATCCGAAAACAAAACATATTCCCATAATAATGCTTACTGCTTTAAAGACATCAGATGCAGTTCTTACAAGTTATGATTACGGCGCAGATTATTATATAAATAAACCTTTTTCAAATGAGGAGCTTATAAAGGCTATCAAGTTTGTGGAAAAAATACAGAACAGACCTGTTTGAATGAGTGGTGAGTCGTGAAAAGTGAAAAGTGAAAATTGAGTCGTGAAAAGTGAAAAGTGAAAAGTGAAAAGTGAAAGGGATACTTACCCGTCACGTGTTACGCGTTACGCGTCACGATTATCACACATCACCCGTCACGCATAACGCATCACGAACCACCCGTCACGCGTCACGCGTTACGCGTCACGATTATAGCATAACGCATTACGAACCAGCCCGCCACGTTATTAAAATTATGAACAATAAAGTAACTTATTACCTGGACACAATAAAAAAGGTCAGAGACAGAACAAAATATCCTGTTTTCTGGGAAATAAATATTTTTGCCTTTATCCTTATAGTGATTAATATATTTTTATTTCCCGGCGATCCCTGTTATATTAAAATTCATTCTTTTTTAATAAATCCTTTTTATCTTTTTATTTTATTCGTAGTATTTCGCTATGGCCCTGACTGGGGGTTTTATTCCGTCATAATTTCATCCATTTATTTTATTTTCATTCCACCTTATGGTATAAACGCTCTATTATACAGATTGCTGGAAATAGTTGTATTTTTTATTATACTCCTCTTTCTCGGCCCTGTTCAGGCAAAATATGTGAAAAAAATAAAAGAATTACAGGAGGAACTTCAACAGTCTGACAGCAAATACAGGGAACTGAATGAACGGTATGAAATAAATTCATTTTTAAAAGATAATTATGAAAGAAAGATTCTTACACAGACTTCTACTATGACCGATCTCTATCAGGATGCAAAAGATATGCAAAATCTGGAACTGGAAGGATTATATAAAGAAATACCTGAAATATTTATGAAATATGTGGAGGCAGAGAAGGTAACTCTCTATATTCTGGAAGGTAATGTCTTGTGCCTGAAATCTTACACAGGTTATTATGATTATGAAGAAGCTCCGAAGGACAGAATAGAAATAAGAGAATCTCCTTATAATATGGTTT
>JBEHWO010000858.1:0-1637 GCA_040217695.1 Vulcanimicrobiota bacterium
TATATTAGAATCTAATAATAAAGGTAAAGGATTAATTACTAATCATCCCCTTCTCTTTTGAACATATCTTTAACTAAAGGCCATGTCTCTTCTTCAAAATCGGAGGGATCATTTTGCCATTCATGAAGTTTTTTTATAAAATTTTCATATCTCTGACGTATCTCTTCTTTATCCATTTTTTCAATCTGCTGTAAAGTGGTCATAAAATCACCTTCTTCCTGTATCTATAATATCATAAAAGAGAGTTTTTTTCTATAAAAACATGGTAATTATAGTCTGAAATTTCAGCTAAACAGCCCCAGCCATTCATCTCTCGTTATTCCTGCCAGTCTGAGTATTCTCATCAATAAATCCACACTTATTATCTGTTTATGTGGATTTGGAACAGGTAATCTTAGATCGCCTTTTACCATATATAAATGTTTTCCTCCACTATATGGACCTGCAAAACCAAATTTTCTGAGACCCTTTACAAGTTCATTAAAAGTAAGGAGGCTCAATTTTGGCATTATACTATAACTTCCTGTCTTTCTTTTATCTCATACTGTCCCAGTTTCGGAATCTCCAGACCTTTCTTAATACTTAATAATATCCAGCCTTCAATAACATTTTTGAGATTATCTCTGCATTCTTCAAGAGTTTTGCCTGTAGCCCATACACTTTTAAGTTCTTTAATTTCTCCATAATATGGTTCTTCATCATCTATGATTTCATATTTTGCTCTTTTCAGTGCCTCTTCAATGTATTCAATAAGCATATAACATCCCACCTTTATAAATATTATAACATGTTTAAGTGAACAGGTCAGGCTGAACTTTGTTTTTCTTCTTTTTCTTTTCCGCCTTCCCTCTGTCAACCATCCGGCAGCAGACCTGATAATCTTCTTCCACATTCACCATAACTTCTTCGGACATGCTGTCCGGGTTAAGGCCGCCTTTTTCGTAAAGAAGTTTACCCTGTTCATAAAGTCCTGAACGTTTACAGTGCCTTATCCATTCGGTGAGCGTGGAACCGGTGGGTCTTTCTCTTTCAGGAATGGTTAAACTCTGCTCGATATAAGATATATACCTTCTGATCTTACGGCTCGTTCCTCTCTTTCTGCCTTCTTCCTTTATTCTTTCCTCTTCTTCAGATTGTGGCAGTCTGTATGTTCCTTCTTCTGTTTTATAGAAATAATCTATGAGCCAGTCTGAAAGAGGCCGCCGGGGTTTGTCTTTTACGGAATAGATGTAGTGTTCGAAGAGATCGCTGTAATGGATTCTCGTATTGCCGGTCATATCCGTAGGGACAGAACAGTGTTCTGTCCCTACGACGGCATTTAATTTATTTTTGATAAAAGATGTCATTTTTTCGGCTGCCCTGTCTTCTTTCAGAGATTCCGTACTGTCTATAATTATTTCCTCCGATTCTTTTAAGAACCATTGTCGCAGGGGCGTTTCGCGAAACGCCCCTGCAGGGGTTTCTGCCACCTGTAAGAGAATTGCATCAAAATCATGAGGCTCCATTTTTCCTGACCTGACAAGAGAGGAAACTACTTCATCATAGATACGGTCTTTTGTTGTGCCGGGATGTTCTGTAAGATAATTTGTTATGATTTTCCTGACTCGTTCCTGTATGTTTCCTTCTGAATCGGTGAA
>JBEHWO010000859.1:0-1635 GCA_040217695.1 Vulcanimicrobiota bacterium
AGGCTTACCTTCTCTTAAATCTTCTCTCGGCGTAACTACTTTGTACCAGGGTTTTAAATTAGACATAGAGGGACTCCTTTCACTCAACAAATAAAGTTATTATTTATTCTGAACTACAACATAACTATATAACCTCTAAAAATTGTTCTTATTAAATAAAGTTTTATAAACATTTCCTGTTAAGAACTTTATTTACAGGCGCATCAGTAACATTATCAGGTATAAAAGGTTCATCATTTTTTTTAATTGCTATAGCTTCTAAATCATGTTCATCTATTTCCCATGCATTTACTATATTTAATTCTCTTTTAGATATAAATAAATCAAAAAAAGGTTCCATTTTCCCATCAATTATCTGTGCAGGAAAAAGTTTATAATTTTTTTTGATATTATAAGTTCCTATAATCCTATCTAAATTTTCTGAATTATTTGCATTCGTTTCATGGGTTTTTGATGTTACTTGAAAGAAGCTGGTTTCTTGTAAATCCATTTTGCTTATATTTGCGGTAATGTGAACTCTGTACCAATGTGGATAATTTTTATTTACTCCTTTTATGATTGAAATTCTAATAAGCTCATCTCTATCATCATTTCCTACTCGTTGAATCCAGTTTTTGAAAATACTTTTACCAGCATTACCATCCTTAAAACACAGTATTAAATCTAAATCATAATTAAAATCAATAAAAACTCCAAAACCAATCCATTCGGCTTTATTCCATAAATTATCATCTATTAATGAAATAACCGTTCTTTTATTATGTCCTAATGTAGATAAATTTAACTTGCTTTTATAATAATTTTCCTCTTCCTGTAAATTATTTCTTTTCAAATGTGGTGCTTTTGTACGTATTAAAGGATATTCAGCAACACCTGATTTAGAAATCCAATTCTCAATAAAAAATTTAGGATTTTCTCCCAAAATATTAATTGTAAAATCTCTATGATTCAATATAAGAGATAATCTTTCATGTAATTCTTCTTTCTCAAACAATCCTTTTATATATTCTAATGGCTTATCAATATAAAAATAAAAGTGATTTACTAAAATAGTAATTGTAAATTCCATAAGAAATTGCCATATAATCTCATGAGCATTGTCTTTGAGTTTAAAATCCTTTATAAATAAATTATAAATATTATTTTCATCTTTTTTGAACAAAAACGAATTATCTTTTTCATTTTTAAGAATATTAATAATTAATGTTTCTGTTGTCGGATATACTCCTTCCAAACATGTTGCAAGAAAACCTTCCAAAAATGAAAGCAATGTTTCAGCAGCTAATATAAATTCTACACTACGTTTTGTTAAGATTACTATTTCACAGCCCAGGATTTTTGAAGATAGCTTAATTTTTTCATCATAAAGAAAGTCCGTTTTATATATTATTTGATTTTTAAATGGTTGATTGGCCCAATTAATAAAAAATTCTTCAAAATTTTTATCTTTGAAAAGACCTTCTTTTTTATTTTCTGTTGTCAGAATATCAGTATATCCTAATAAATATAAAAGGCTTTTTCTTGACATCCATAATCCGAGTTTATCTAATACATCTGGAAGAAATATTTGTTTACTTACTTCATTGAAGTCTGTATTTAGTAATCTTGTTCCTAAACATCCATCCCAAAGTGCAT
>JBEHWO010000860.1:0-1631 GCA_040217695.1 Vulcanimicrobiota bacterium
TGCAGTCGATAAGTAGTAAATACCATTTACAGGCCTGCAATCGCTTGTACAGGTATAATTTTCTATATTCAGTTCCTTTGCCAGATCTGTTAAAAATTTCTCTGAAAAGGGATTTTCTTCTTTAGCAGGGACGGCCTGCTCCAGCTTTTTTACTCTATTTA
The DNA here is from genome assembly GCA_040217695.1 of Vulcanimicrobiota bacterium. Taxonomy (GTDB): domain Bacteria; phylum Vulcanimicrobiota; class SpSt-956; order SpSt-956; family JAKJGF01; genus CALARM01. Next base: position 162 of record JBEHWO010000860.1, read on the forward strand.
ATAAATTACTCATTTTTTATTGCCTCCATTTTTAGGATATATATGAAAAATAGATAGCATTATTTTTGTATGAAAACTAAAACAATATAAACCTATTCCCCTATTCCATTGAAATGTGTAAATGTCGTAAACTTTATCTTTGTTCTCAACCCAACATGACCATATAATATCTATACGGTAGAAGATTGACAGCATTAATCTAAAATTAAAATACATGTGCCATAACTCTATTTTTTTAAGGTATCTATATTTATGCAGATCTATAAGTCTTTCTTCCTGTCCATCATGCCATACTCCGTTTATATTACGGCCATGCCTCCATCGTCTAAAAAAGCCATACCTGCGAAATTCTTCATCTGTAAGCTCATCAACACTATAATATCCGTTATCCTGCCTTATCAGTTTTTTATTTAATCGGTCATATTCTTTAAGTTCTTCCCGTGTTAATTCTCTCTCGTTCTCATTTATTAACTGCTTCTCATATCGCTTAATTTCAACTTTTTTAAGTCGTTTTATTAAATTACCCATCCTTCTGCAGCGCCTCCTCTAACTTCTCTAAACGTTCCGCTAAATCCGATGCCTCTATTACCTTTATAGCGCAATTTATAAGGTATCCTATGGCGCGGGCGCGTTCTATCTCTATCTCATCGTTTAATAACTGAGCTGTTACTTTCTGAAGTAGCTTTCTACAATCCGCCGGCGTTGCCATTTTTACGCTATAATGCCCGCGCTTCTGGGCGGCTTCCCTCTGTTTTATCCTGAAGGCTGCGGCTTGCCATTCATTCTGAGATGCCTTTCTTATAATTTCACAGTCAAAAATATCAGCTTCGGCGCGGGCCTGCTTTACGTCTTCTTCAAATTTTTTATCATTTTTAAGCCATATTCCATATATTTTAGAGTCAATGCCAGCGAACTCGATGGAGGTCTTCAGGGAATTTCCCAGTTTTAACAGAGTGATCAACTTCTGTTTCGGGGTCATTGTAGTTAGATCTATTAACTTCTGTTCCGCCGGTGTCGGGAGTGGTAAAAACTCCTTCTTTATCTCTTCCATAACTTTTTTTTCTTCCATAATTATCATCATCCCTTTTCTGCATAAAGTTTCTTTACGTCTGAAATCTATAAAAAATAGGCGTTTTTTACTGTTTTCTTATTAAAAAGGGGTGTTTTTGAGAAATCCCTTCCCTCTGTTTTATACAATTTTCAATTATACCATTAATTAATTATATTACTTTTTAATAAGAATTACAATATTTATACACTTTATTTTATTTTTTCTTCTAAAACTTTTATCTTTTCTTCAAGTTCTTTTACTCTTTCTTGTAGCTGCAAAATAACTTTTGCCATTGTTATCATGGCCTCTGTTTTTGACATAAAATCACCTCCTTTTGTTATACAGGAATTTCTCACAGAGTGAGTATATTAAACATTCTGAAAGGTTCCGGTTGTCTATAGTGAACACATGAACCCTGG
>JBEHWO010000861.1:0-1627 GCA_040217695.1 Vulcanimicrobiota bacterium
ATACTATGTTGTTTTTAAATCGTTCTATTAGTTCTTTAAGTTTTTCTGTATTTGTTTGATTCATTCCTGGTTTTCTGTTAACGCTTTCTTAAGTTCTTACTAATACCATATTTTATAACATTCAACGAAATTTTTTATAAATCCTTCTCTTTGAAAGTTTTAAATTGGATATTTTGCCCAACCCCGCGAAAAGTACAACAGCATTGTTATCATAAAGGATGGTTTATGATAACCGTGAACGTACAGCTATAAAATGATTACTGTACCATTTCATATTAAAAATCATTTTTTATTTTCTATAAATGTATCACTAATTTCATATTAGTGATACAGAATAGGTGAAGTAATGAAAAAAATGGCTAAAATAAAGGAGAATATGGATAATTACATAGAGGGTAAATTGAAGAGATTTGAAGAAATAATGGGTTATTCCATTTCAGATAAACGAAGTTGGAATATATCAAATTACTTGAGAGTTAACTTTTTATTTCTAATTTTAAAGCCTTTATCTCTTCAATAGAAAAACCTGTTATTTTTGCAACAACTTCTACTGATAAACCTTCTTGTAAAGATTTCTTTGCTATTTCTTCTTTACCAATTCCAATTCCCTTTTTAATCCCTTCTTCTCTCCCCTCTTCCATCCCTTCTTCTTTAGCTTTTTTATCTCGTTCTTTGAAGTAAGTTACTAACATTTTCTCAACTCCTTCCTCACCAATATTTTCTAATTTAAACCTTTTATAATTAAACAGATGACCTAACCACTCATTAATAAATTTTTTAATTTCCGGTACTTTCTCCAGTCTTACCCTTAAGATTTTTAAGGTTTCTTTTATTTCTTCTTCTCCCTTAGCTGTTACTATCTTGAATACACCTGCTAAAATGTTGTTTACTTTCCTAAATTCTTCATCTATTTCTTCAACGGATTCATTTAAGGCTACTTTATAGTATTGAAATTTAGGTATGTATTTTTCAAGTTTTTCATAAGGTTTCTCTATCAGTTCTTCTATGTTCAAAGATGCAGTATATTTGTCCTCCCCTGTGTATAAAACCACCGGAAATACTGCCGGCAATAATTTATCTTTCACCTGTCCCTGGTCTATCAAATCTTGATAGAACAGTGTTATATAGTTTAACAGTCTGAGAGCCATGTATTTATCTACTGTGCTTTGGAACTCCAATAACAAGTAGATATATGTTTCAACGCCCTTATAGGTTAATAGTTTTACAATAAGGTCTGTTTCTCTTTTTTTAAATTTCTTAGTGACATATGTGTTATTGAGTTTTTTTATTTTTTCAAAGTTTATTTCTCTAATAAACTCTTCAGCAATATATCCCTCCAGTAGTTCTTTTAACATGTCAGGGTGAGAGAAAAATTTCCGCCATGTTTTATCCTGAAATTGATATTCTATATCTTCCTGTTTTTTAACTGTTTTCTTTGCTTTTTGTTTCTTTACTTTCTTTTTCTTCATAATTTCATTTTATCATAAAGTGAAAGAATATAGAAGTATTTTGACAGGTGAGAAGCAATTAATCTTTAGGTTTGACTGCTTGATCTTGCCATAGAGATATAACGGTTACAAATCTCAATAAAAAGCCAAAAACGTTTAATTATATAGAACTTTTTTTT
>JBEHWO010000862.1:0-1624 GCA_040217695.1 Vulcanimicrobiota bacterium
CCTGGTACCCTTATAACGCTTTTTTAGCTTGTGGCTGTTTTCAGCACGAATCGTTTCCATCCCCCTCCCCGACATATCGGCTGGAAGGGTCAGTTTATAGACCGCTTAAGTTTTAACGTATTTCACTGTTTACCCTTAGAAAAAGTTCCCAGCCAGGTAGTTTTATCATAAAAGCCATAAGTAACAAACTCTTTCTACACAACGCTTCGCAACTGCTAACGATTGCAGTTTTATAAAAATGCTGCGACTGCACAATGGCTCTATTTTGCGTTTTAACGAGTTTCTTAAAACCTGTTAGTATGATTTATCGTTTTCTTAAAATAACTCGTTTAAAAAGCTTATATGAGCGTTTAAACTATAATGTCAGGATATCTCTTTTTGAATTCTCCTATATAGAGAGACGCCTTTATTTCCGGTAGTGAAACAAATTTACCGGCAGGTGAAGTATCTACATCCAAAATGACCCTGTATAAATCATCAGGGCTTAATTCCATAAGTTTTTTAAGTATATTTACAGGGCTATCCTTCTTATTTTCTTCTTCCCATTTATTGACGGTCTCAATGAAGGAAGTCTTTTTTTGTACCGGTAGAGCTGCACTTGTGGACTTGTGGACAGAAGATGCAGGACTACTGCCTTTTCTTGTTTCTTTATTACAGCAGGCTATGAAGTATTTATCTTTACTCTTTATGTCTTTACCAATCATGGAAGCAGTTATTCTATCAGTGATATTTTGTATTTCAGATGAAGAGAAGCCTTTTTGTAGTAGTAAAATTTTACCTGTGGATATAGCTTTTTCGGAAAGGGAGCGGATATTATCTACATCCTTTAAGCTGCTACAAGTTTTATTTGTATCAGGTATAGGAACAGCAGAAAGGATACTTCCCAAGGGAGAGAATTCTTTGTTACCTGCATTACTGGGAACCAGGCCCGCCGGCGATAGTAAATTAATAACATGGTTATTTAAATTACTTTCTTTAGAGCTAATAAGTACACTACACATATTAGATATACAATTAAGAGGATTTTCCATAGGTTTTTCTTCTATTGATTGTTTTATATTTAAAGAAGAATCTATATCGTCTTTTTTGAGATCTTCTTTTATTGATAGATTTATTAGATTTGTGGCTGTTTCGTATCCTAATTTTTCATCTCCCGTGGCTATTTCATTTCCTGTTTTATTAAAATCAGGCGCTAAAATAGCTACTGTACTGCTTATACCTTTAGTGAAGGACTTCTGGAAGGCAATTAATCCCATCCTCTGAAATTTGTTTAATATTTTCGCTATATGAGAATGATTAATACCGGTTATGGCCTGTAAACCTCTTGTTGTCATTTCCTTTGACATGGTTTCCCTGGACTCTGGAAACCTGAATACTTCGACCCCTATTGTAAAGTATAAAACTCTTTCCCGGTGAGTTAATTTTAGTGTGAATCCTCTGGTTATATACCAGTTAGGAAGGGGGATGAACCCATTGAGAATAGACATAATAATAGCACTCCTTCTTAGTAAATATTGACAAAATGAAACTAGGAGTGGTATAATACTTGCAGTTCTGATTCTTCATTACAGATACTGCTGTATCACAAAGCTCACGCCCTGCCAGGGGCTGAATTTGTTTTTAC
>JBEHWO010000863.1:0-1623 GCA_040217695.1 Vulcanimicrobiota bacterium
AAAGTTTACTGCAGGATAAATGGCGTGATGCTGATTACTATGTTAATGAAGCTGCCAGATTATTAAATGATGCTACAAAACCAAAATGACTCTAAAATTAAGGAGTTATAACAATGAAAATCGATACGTTAAAACAGACAGTAAACAAAATATTGAAAAGAAATCTCCTGAAAAACCTTCTGTTAATATGTGCTTTATTTACATTACTTTTAATAACAGGTATTTCCGTATACAAATATTACAGAGTCTCTGTTATAAAAAGTTATCTAAAAAAGGTAATAGAGACCGATAGAGCTGATATGGAAGTAGTTCTGAAACTGAAAGGGATATGTAATTACGAAGAAGCAATAGAACTCTGCAATAAATCTGTAGAAAAGAGAAATGCTTTAATAAATGAAATAAGAGATTTTCATAGAAAGAACAGCTATGAACTTAATGAAGGAGCGGCTATTTTTTTGAATTCCGAAAATGAACTGGTTGTGTCTAAAAAAGATATATACAATAAACAACTGGAGCTTTTCCGTAAAGTAGCGGATTTTCAAAAATATACAAAGACTATAACTCCTGCAAATTCTATGGACATGATAGAACAGTTTATCTCTATTGAGAGCGAAATTCCTCCTATTATGTCATCTGTAATAAAATCTACCGAAAAATTTTCCGATACTTATAAGAAAACTGTCGTTGAGGAACAGGACTTTCTTGGAAAGATGTCTGATGTTCATATTAAAATCAATTCACTTTATAAGGCTTACGAACAGGCAAATATATTAATAACGGAAGAAACAAAACAGTATATTGATACTATAAAGTCAGATATAGTGCTTAAAGAAAACCTTATGGCAGATAAAGCCTTTACAGAAACATTACTTGCTATAACAGATCTGGAACTTCTCGAAAATTCCAATACAAAGAGGATCTTTGAGTTTTTTGACACATCAAATACAAACAGAGAACATCTGATAAATAATCTGAAAGATTTCTATCCTTCAGTTAAACCTGAATTAAAAGAAAAGCTTTCCTCATACCTGTCACTCAGAAATGAACTGATTGGTGATAAAAAAGAAATGCTCGAAACCTATATAACACTTGATAAACAGGTAGATTTCTGTTCTACTGGACTTGAAGCAATAACTTCTACCGAATGTTACGAGTTTTCAGTTCAGTCAGCCTATATTACCAGAACAAAGCCCATATGTTATGAAATACTCAATACAATTCCTGTTCTAACAGATAGAGCCGATAAATACTCAAATATGTACAGAAAACTGCTGTATGAAGAAAGTTCTCTTTCGTCTGTATCGAAAGATTTAAAGGCAAGCCTGGATGGAATGCTTATTATGAAAAAATATGAAGAGAAAAATATGGAACTTGCTCTTGTTCTAAAAAAAGGCTATAAAGAACTTCAGTTTAATACGGAAGTCTTACTGGATACACTGGATAAGCATATTAAATTAATCAATAAAATTCAGAATTATCCTTATTATTAAAATTGTAGTGAAAAGTGAAAAGAATAGGGCATTATTCACTATTATGGATGCCATTTTAAAAGAGAAAGACAGGGAAGATATCATAATAATGGAGGTAAAATTTATGGTAAACAGAAATGCATTATATCAGGTA
>JBEHWO010000864.1:0-1623 GCA_040217695.1 Vulcanimicrobiota bacterium
TTTTTTAGTGAATTAGTTGTTTTATGTCTGTATATAAAAGATTTGTGTAAATTGATTTCAAGGTTTCATAACTTGACCTCTTTTTCGTAATTATATAATATCATATTTTAATATTTTATAAAAGATATTTGTTTTTTTATTTTTAATTTATTTTTGATGTATATGGAAATTTCCTGTAGTATGGGCAGTACATTTGCCGGTAAATGAATTTTTTTACAGGAAAATTACTCCTTTATGAAATGGAGCTGTAAATGAATATGGTAACAAGAGCTGAATTCGCGAGGTAAATTTTCAATTTTTATGAGTTAAGGAAACGCATGTAATATTATATTCTGGATTGATAGGAAAAATCCTTTAAATGTGTGAAGTGGAGTTTTTTGATTAAATGACTTTTTCGATAGTTCTTATAAGTCAGGGTGTGATAATATCCAGATCTTTACAGATTTTATAAGCAAGATAATCTGAAATTTCTTTATGTCTCGGCACTGACGATGTTCTTTTGTTGGATGGATTCCAATATACGGAATGTCGACTTCCTTCACGTAATAATTGACATCCATTTTGACTGAGATGTTTTATTAAAGCCTGACGTTTCATTATACAGCAATCCTCAGCTCTTCTCTTATGACATTTTTCCCTTCTGTTTCTCTTCTGGATAACTCTCTGTTGGATTCTATAATGAGTTGTATCGCTTCTTTCAGATTTTCTCTGGCTTCCTGCAGGGTTTCCCCCTGTGTATTTGCACCGGGTAATTCTTCTGTATAACCTATCCACCAGTTATCTATCTTTTCAAAAATAGCAGTAAATTTTTCCATTTTTATCCCTCCTTTATTCGGCATCGATTCCATCCCACAATTCAGATACAGGATAGATTTCCCCTTCTAATGCTTCTTTCCATCCCTGGCGAAAGCTTTCTTCTGCATTTTTTAATAATTCCTGTTGTGACATTTTTTTAGACGCTCCAGTAGTATTTTTCTAAATTCATCGTGCGATAAATCCGGGAACCTTTTGTGTAATCCATGAATAAAAAGTTGTACTGTGAACTCAGATAATTCGAATGATTTCAGCAACCTTTTTTCCGGTGTCATCTGTCTCAGTATCTGAATATATTTTTTATGATTTGGCCTTTCTTTGAGATCCATATATGTTCATTCCCTGTATGTTGATATCAATAACTTACCTGGATTATTATCATTATAACATAAATTTTTCATTTTTTCATGAAGAGGGATTTTGAAAAATGTCATAATATAAATTATTCTATCTTCCATTTTAATCACCCTGTTTTATTATATCATAAAATTATAAAGAAATATAAAAAATCTAAGAGCCTTTTTAGTTGAATGTTACAGTGGAAAAAAAATATATCAATTTTGATATAATATAAAATATGAACCGGGAAATTGAATTTTATGAAAAAAACTATGAAATTGCCTGTAAGAGAAAAATACATAGCGTTAAAAAGAATGGAAATTTATCTTGAAAGAGGTGAGGGAAATGCCCGGATGGTCAACTCTTAAACATAAATTGCTTGAAAATCCTGAAGTAATGAAAGAATATAAGAAACTTCCTTCTGTAGATATAGCAGTACAGATTATTAATGCAAGAGCCAGAAAGGGAATA
>JBEHWO010000865.1:0-1619 GCA_040217695.1 Vulcanimicrobiota bacterium
TGGCTGTCAGCAAATAAAATAAACCGGCAATCAGATTATCCAGAGCAGTCATTCTCTTTAATTCTTTTCTTGGTTTAGAGTGTAATGTAACAAGATAATGCTCGAAAGTCGGGACATATCTTTTTAATCTCTTGTAGGGCAATGCTATTAAATCCTCTATCCTGGTAGAGGCATTATAAGTTTCATTGCCAGTGTATAAAACGACCGGGAATACAGGAGGTAAAGGTTCATCAATTGATATCTCCTTTTGTTTAATCAGATCTTCATAAAGTAAAAGCATATAATTCAGTATTCTTAATGGCATAAGTTTATCTATAGTGGATTGGAATTCAAATAAGATATAAAGGTATGCACATTTTCCGCCTGTCATATTCAGTTTTATTACCAGATCAGTATATCTGTCTTTAAAAGTTTTGGTGATGTAGCTGGTATTCTTTTTCTCTATACGGTTGAAGTCTATATCACTAACAAATTCTTCCCCTACAAATCCCTGCATGAAATTTTTTACTATCTCAGGCCTGCTGAATAATTCCTTTAATGTCTTATCGTAAATTTTGTTTTCCATTTATGCTGTAACCTCTGAGGACTGTTTTCTGCCTCTTTTTTTATTGGCTTTTATGCCGTATTTTTTAAAACAATTCTGAATAACACTGATAGAACAGCCATATTTTTCTGCTATCTTATTAATAGGTAAATTATTAATTGTATATTCTTCTATGAAAGTAGGGTAAAGCTTACTCCATTTTGTTGTCGTTATTAAAGTTGGATCATAGGAATAAAGTACATTAGCCCTTTGCTTAGTAATTCCCAACTGTTTTCCTATTTCCTCAAAGCTCAGGCCTTTTTCTCTTAATTCCCTTATGAAATGTATTCTTTCTTTTTTTGTCCTCATTATATTTCAACTCCTATTTATTATTATATAGTAAAGAATTATTATTTGTCAATAAAAAATAGTAAATATTTTATTTAATTTTACTAAAAACTATTGACATTTAGTAAAAAATGATTATAATAGATTATAGAGGAACATTGACAAAAGAATAGAGGCAAGTAGCAGGTAGGGCGGGGTTGTAAAGCTCAACAGGCAGGCGGAAAGAAATAAGGAGATGGCAGGAAAGGGATAGCTTGAACAGGTTGAGGGAAGAAGACCGGGAAAGGGGCAGGATGCAAAAGCCAAAGTTCCATCGAGAAAAGAAAAAGGAAAGGGGGAGGAAAATGGTAGGAAGTGAAATTTATATCCCGGATTATAAGGAGGAAGAAAACCCTGAAGAGGAATATAAAAACTGGTTAGAAAGTCAGGGCAAAAAGGAGAAAATACAGGAAAATTTTGAAACAGAAAAGTTTTAGGAATGATGAAGGGGAGCAGGCTGGCCGGCCTGTTCTCCCCTGGTTAAAACGTACGATCAAATAATAACACAGAAAGGGGAAATAAACAATGACACACATAGAAAGAAGATATGAAACCTATAAACAGGATGAACAAAACCTGACAGTATACAGGGCAGCCGGTGGTTATAGAGTAAACAACCACCGACCCTGTCGGTGGCTTTGGGGGACAAGACAACACCTCCTGACAATGTCATTCGTCGTTGTCTTTCCAAAGCCTCAATTGCTCTCCT
>JBEHWO010000866.1:0-1615 GCA_040217695.1 Vulcanimicrobiota bacterium
CCATTTTCATAAAACTTATAAGAGATTTCTCACCTGCTTTGCTGATTATCTTTTGTCCTATAACTTCCCAGATTTTCTTCATCAAATCTCTTGTAATATACTTTTGAACAGCCTTTTTTGTTACTTCTTTTCCTGCCGTTATTCCGATATTTTTAAGAGCTTCTTTAGCAGAGTCGCCAGCCATTATAAGATAGAGATCTGTTTTTAAATCATCAGTATTGAAAGTATGCCCGTAAATATAAGCAATAGAATAAGCCATAAAAGCCTGTATTCTCCATGTAGCGATTAGATTGGCAGGAACAGTAATAGGCAGGGTTATGATACTTCCCAGACCACTGACAGCGCCGATGAAACCATTTTTTACAGACTTTCTATTTACAAGCATATAAGCAAGCTCATCATTGCTGATGCCGGGGTAACGAGTTCTAAGAGCATGAATATATTTCTCTATAGAAGCAGGGGAAAAAGAAATAGTGAAATCAATTACTTTACTCAGAGCATAATTAATAGGGTTTAACATATAAAATTCCTCCTCAATTTAATAAAAAAATAAAGCTGCTCAATAGAGCAGCCTGTGGTTTACTGGTATTTTTTAAAATTACCTCCTTTTGTAAATTATATTTTTATAGGAAAGGGTTATCCCTTTCCCTCAGTTTAGCTGGTTCCTATAATCATTAATTGCACCATAGTTTTAAAATTCAACTAACGTCTTTTTTAAATTAAATAAATTTAAAATAATTACCCATTTTCAAACCTTCTGTAAATCACGTTTCACAGTAAACAGGAGAGCATAAACTCCCCTGTCTCCTGAACTATCTGAATAGTATTTTAATCATTTTTAACCCGAGATAAATCAATAGTAATATAAATCCCAGGAAGCCTATTGCTAACAAAAAGAAAGCCAGTACAAATAATAAAGCAAAAGAAAATCCAAGCAGATACATTGTTACATGAGACCCCATAATATAAACTCCTTTCCTGAAATTATTAGAGCCAGGGAGTATTCTATATATTCCCTGGCTCTATAAATGGATAATAATGGTTATTAGTGGATACTTATTTTAGGGAAAAGTATATCCATACTATTTTTCTGAGTTGTAACAGGAGTATTGGATTTAGTTAATCGCTGCCATTCCTGGCCGAAAGCATCATATCTTCTGCAGCAGTTGATTACACAGATATCTTTTAATGTTCTTGAAATGCCCGTGTAAATCAAATAATCAAAATTCCTGGCCCTGTTCTCATTTATTTGATTGGGTATTAATAAAATTACAGTTTTTAATTCCCATCCTTTAAAACTATGAACAGTTGCTATCTTTAATCTGCTATCACCAAGCCAGAAGCTTCGTTTATGTCTATGACTTTTTTCCTTATCCTCAAAAACATGATTTACCTGTATGCCTTTACTTTCAAACTTATTAACTAATTTCCACCCAGTACTATTTTCAGTAACCAGAAAAACCATATCAGTAGGCTGAATACCCTGGTTAAAGAAATAATCATACGCTTTTTCACACATATTTGGGTATTTTTGCCCAACCCCTCGAAAAGGCCGGTAGGATTTTTAAGTATATAACTTCCCCTTTATTTACCTCGGTGTAATTTATGTTTTTTC
>JBEHWO010000867.1:0-1614 GCA_040217695.1 Vulcanimicrobiota bacterium
AAGAGAATGAACATATTTCATCTGCAGGAGTTCTCCCTCACACATGAGAGAAATAGCGTAAAAAAGAGGAATTACCACATCAGGTCTGAACTCATCTAACAGAAAATTTAATCCCTTTAAAAGTATATAATCAGCGGAAAATACGGAAATTTTATTCCCCCACTTATAATTGGCAGTTAAAACTCCTCTTCTGAGGTTATTATCATCTATAACATCATCGTGAATTAAAGATGCTAAATGAATCATTTCTGCAGCCATAGATAATTTAATAACCTTCGTATCATGGTTGCCGGAAAATACTTTTTTAGATAATATTACAAGGGCAGGACGTATTCTTTTACCTCCTGCCCTCAGGGTATGATTATAAATCTGAGGTATCTCTTTAATTCCGGATACAATAATATTATGTAATGAGTCCTCTACTTTTATAAGCTCATCCTTTATAAAATTCACTTTTAACATTAAAAATATTCCTGTTTAATTATCGTGACGCGAGGAAAGAGAATATTAATTAACTTCTATTCCTTAATTTCCTCTACATACTTATTTGCCTGTTCCAGAAATTCTCCTTCTGGCTCAAGGTTTAAATAGGTTTCAAAATTATAAAGGGCATCTTCCGTCTGCCCCAGTTTAATATATACTTCACCAAGATGAAATCTGACTTTAGAATATTCAGGATCTATCTCAATAGCTTTATTAAATTCTTCTATGGCCTGTTCAAATAATCCAAAAGCCATATAAGCAAGCCCCAGATTTCTATAGGCAGAAACAACATAAGGGTTTAATTCCAGAGCCTTATTTGCCTCTGTAACAGCAAGTTCCCACTCCCCCATGGCTCCGTAAAGATGACCAAGATTATTATGAGCTTCAACAAAGTCAGGTGCCACATCAATAGCATTCAGATATTCCTTTAATGCTTTATCATAATCACCTGTTTTATAATAAGCATAGCCAAGATTGTTCCTTACGACATAATCATCAGGATTCACTTTCAGTGCTCTGTTAAATTCTTCTATAGCATCATCAATATTACCATGCTGAAAATATACTACACCGAGATTATAATGTCCGTTCGGGAATGAAGGATCTAATTCAAGGGCTTTACAATAACACCTGCCTGCTTCATCCAGAACTCCCTGGGAGAGATATAAATTTCCCAGACTATTGATAATAAAAGGATCACCGGGAGAAAGTTCAATAGCTTTTTGATAATTATCCACTGCAAATTCAATCATTCCCTGATCTACAAAAATATTGGCAAGGCTGTAATAGGCATCAACATAAAAAGGATCCAGTTCTATTGTTTTCTGGTATTCCTCTATAGCACCTTCTATATTTTCTATTCTGACAAATGCTCTGGCAAGACTGTTATGAGTTGCCCCTTCATTGGGTTCTATATCTATAGCATCAAGATATTTTTCAATAGCTTCTTCAACTTTTCCCTGATTAAAATATAAATTCCCTAAATTTACAAAAGCCGTAACATCACCGGGATTAACTTCAATTGACCTGAGATAATAATTTTCTGCAGCGGCAAAATCCTGATCTTCAAAATAGATATTACCCAGCATAAGAAAAGAAGGCCCATGAGATGGGTCGATAGATAAAACCTTT
>JBEHWO010000868.1:0-1612 GCA_040217695.1 Vulcanimicrobiota bacterium
AAGATTTTTATCATTCACATTTTGTTCTTCAGTAATTCCTTCTACCTGAATTTTCTTTACCAGGTTCATTTTGAATGCATCAACAGGGGTCAGTCTGTAAACAGGATTGGGTTTTTCTACTGGAGTAGCCGAGTAATTTAAACCGAATAAAGGTTTAAGGGTTCTCAGAGCTTCACGGGATTTTGGACTTAAATAATTCTGCGGTTCATCCAGTATAAGTATTGGTCTTGTATCCTGTATATATTCATAAGGTTTTTTCCCGCCAGGTAATTTTTCTGTTACTTTATATATCTTATTTTTTGCTCCGTTAAAGGAATCGATGGTTATTACCATGAGGGTAATATAAGGTGATACGGCAAAATTCTTAACGCAGCTTATATTCTGTCCGTCATATTTAATCAGGACGGTAGTTTCGTTCCCATAAAGTGTTTTAAAATGTTCTTTTGTAATTTCGAAGGCTTTAATTATTCCTTCGTAAATGGCGACACTGGGAACTACGATGATAAATTTACGGAAGCCGTAATGTTTTTTGAGCTCATAAACAGTACGAAGATAGGCATAGGTTTTACCTGTTCCTGTTTCCATTTCAACTGTAAAACATGGGAATCTATGGGAATCGGGGTTCACTCCTTCGAGCATTGAGCCATCGTCATAAACTAAATTGGGATTTTTAGACAGATTATTCTGTTCCTGAATATCATTAAGATTACCTGAAAGCCACATGGTGTCAAATTCTTCGTATAGACCTATATTCGGTACAAGCTCTGTAAATAAATTACTTTTTATCAATTCCTGAGAAAATCCATCGAAGAGTTTAACAACACTGTTAACAGCTTTTATTTGATGTTCCTGGTTCGGGTCAAATTTAAATTTAATTTTGCTCATATCAAATAGTTTTTATTACACCTTTATCAGTTAGAATAAGTTTCTGTACATCGTTAATTGCATTATCGAGACAGATAAAAATTTCATCATCCCGGAGTTCTAAGTTTTCGACTGTAACAGCTTCCACATTTTTATCCAGGCAGATTAATAACTTATGTTCACAGAAATCAGAACTAACTCTGAACAGGGTATTTCCATTGTTATCAAATCTTTCAATCCTCCTATCCAGAGGAAATCCTTCACAGAGGAGGATTTCTGTTAATAGACTTTCTTCTGTCCAATCTTCTATGAGAGGACTTTCGAATAAATCATAATGTGCTTCAAGTCCTTTAATATCTGCGCCTTCATAGTCATTCCAAGTTCTAAAATTAGATTTTTGAAGTTTAAATACTTTAAAACTATATTCTTTCCATTCATTACTATTTTCCCTATAATATTTACAGGCTTGTTTTAATCTTTCAATAGCTATTGCGGAAATATTTTTATAATTTGCTTTTATATCATTTTTTTCATCAATTAATTCATCTAGCTGAACTAAAATAAATTTATGTTTAGCTTTTACATTTTTATAATTATATTCGAATACTGCATGACCAGTTGAACTAGAGCCAGCGAAAAAGTCAAGAATTATATTTCCCATATCACATGAGCCTGTAATTAAATTATAAATAACTTCTATATTTTTAGGAAAATCAAAAGGTATATTAATGTATTTTTCTGATTTAGA
>JBEHWO010000869.1:0-1610 GCA_040217695.1 Vulcanimicrobiota bacterium
TTTTATAGTTTTGCAATACAGAATTTTTAAATAACCTGACAATTTCTAATAAATTCGGCAATACTTCCTCCGGCAATCCTTTGAGTTCTTCTATAAATATTTTTGTATGCATTTAGCTACGTGAAGTAAATAACGTATTTACTGGATTCGTAGCACCTTATAAGAGTCAAAAAACCCTTATTTTTCGTTATCAACTTCACATAGCTAAATAGTTACATATTTTTGATAGGTTTTTTCCATAAGAGTCATATTTTTTGATTCCTTAATAGAGAATTCACCAATTTCATATATTTTTTTACCAAATTAAATATTATATAACAAACTATAGTAATTTTTAAACTCACTCAATAATTAAAACAACATTTTTATCTAAAAAAAATTTTTATTACTACAATGGCCTTTGAACACCTCCATTACTCTTTGGAATTCCTTTAAGTTCTTCAAAAAGAATTTGTATTACATCTCCATCTACTACTGGTTTTTCTCCAAAAGAGGTTCCACCGGGCATATATTCTATTATAACTGTATAATAATCGAATGTGAAAGTTTCTCCCCAGCATCCATGACCGCCGCATGGTAATGATGTTCTCCAACCTTTTTTCTTAAAATATTTTTCATAATAGTACCTTATATCTTCTCCATCAAAATCCTTACTCACATAACTTATAAACACTTCCTGATAAATTTTGTCATCATTTCCATATACAGGTTTACTATTATAAAAAACTTTCTTCCACTTTACATTTGGACATAAAACACCTTTCTCTGCTATACTTATTAGTTTTGAAGAAGCAAAATCATTAGTTGTTTCAGCCATCACAATTAATTTAATGCCAAGTAAAAACAATACAATTAATAAACATAATATTCTAGTCATATAAATTCTTCTCTCCTCTTTAATAATATTTAACCAGAATTTACCTGGACTATTAGATTGTACCCTTTAATTTTTATTTCATAATATCTTTATTCAAGGCGTCCCCAAATTTCAATACAAAATTAAAGGACTTAGAAAGTAACTCACAAGCAAATTTCTGATTCTGTATAAGTATATCACGTTGCCTGAGAGCTTCCTGTGCCAATTCATCTTGTCCCATCTCGTTGTAACATTCTGCCAGTGCTTCATAAGTTTCTGCATATTCCCAGCACTGAGCAGAAATTTTAAAGTTTTCGGCTGCTCCTTTGATATTCCCAAGCTTATAATTACACAATCCCATACCATAACAGATTTCTGCCATTTTTTCAGCTTTATCAATAGTACGCAAATCCATATTAGTCAGTTTTGTATATTTACTGAAAGATTCCAGAGCCTTTTTATAATCTTTAAGATTAAAATAACAGATTCCTCTATTTAACCAGAGATCTGCACAATCAGGATTACTATGTAAGGCGGTATTAAGACATTTAACAGCTTCCTCATATTTCCCCAGATTAGTTAAGACAGTTCCCTCATTACCCAATTCCTCTGCAGTTTGTGATTGAGCAATTACGTTTGGAGATTTATCATTTAAAGCTTTTAAGGCCTTTTCTTTACTCTGTCTGGTAGTATTATTGCCAGGATCAAGTTTTAAAACTTTATCAAAACATTTAATTCCTTCTTTATATTTTCC
>JBEHWO010000870.1:0-1610 GCA_040217695.1 Vulcanimicrobiota bacterium
ATACAATTAGAGCACCTTTATAGTGTGTATTTCACAGATCCCAATAATGGCTGGGTAGTAGGAGATAATGGATTATTTTATGGAACAATCCTAAAGAGCACTAATATTAATTGGTCTCCTTATGTATCCAGGTTCTCTTCATCAGAAAGTTTGGAAAAATTAAATTGGTATATCACTGATTCAGATCCTGATAATGCTAGATGTAAAGAAGTTGCATTTTCTATAGATAATGGAATAAATTGGAGAAAAATTGGAGAAAATTTAAAACCAAAAGATACTGGTCGGTTTGAAATAAATAAAAAAAAGATAGAAATATTAGGAAAAACTAAACAATTTAATCATGATGAGCTTGTTAAATTAAGGAAAATAATAGCTCCATTTATCCCAGGGAAATCAGAAATTTTCCGGGATAAAAATGATTTAAAGAAAAAATTACAAGGATTAAACTTTAGTAAAGACCAAATTCAACTAATTTTTATGTATACTGGCACAAATGAATTTCAATTCAATTGGAATCCCGGGAAATATGTTCTAACGGGGGCACAAATTAAATTTCGCATAACTTTAAATGATGGTCCTACTATATTTTCACAAGAAATTCCAGAAACGTACACATATAAACCCCGGGAGATACCAATGTGGTTTTACTATATTTTTATTTTCCTGGTAATTTTATTATTATTTTATTCTTTTAAACCATACTGGCTTTTTCAAATCTGGCTTTTCTTTGCTAAATATGGAGATGCACTTGATAATCTACCTCTATTTGCAAAAATAAAACCTTTCAAGATACCTTTCAAGATACTTTTTGACATATTGATTATTAGGGAAAAAGTACTGGATGATTTTCTGAGGGTTAATCTGAGGGTTAATGCGAAGTCTATTGAAGATTATCTGAAGAGAAATTTTCCTGAATCTCTATTCTTTTTGCCAATCTCCGAGGTTTCGGAAAAAACTATAGGAGAGAGAAAAGAAGAACTTTTTAAAAACATTAGAGAAAGGCATCTTTATTCTTTACAGCCTATAAAAACCAGAACTATGGTCAGTATAGTCGGGAAAGGTGGGCTTGGAAAAACAACCCTTGCTATTCAACTTCTTCATAATTTCCGTAAATTTAAATGTAAAGATGGCAAAGAAATTCCTATTATTCCTTTAAAATTTGATATTACCACTTCCAATTCTGATGATGACCACAGTAAAGCTATAATAAAAACAATTAAAACAGATATTTTTCATGGGACAGATATTCCCGAAATCATAATAGAAGCTCTTATGAAAAATAAACGGATAATTCTATTTGTCGATGGACTTTCCGAAAAAACTCCCGGAATACAGGATAAAATAATAAAAACCCTTAAGGAAGAGATATTTATGTTTATAATGATAACCTCAAGAGACAAACGACATGAGGAAATACCAAATGGGGTATTTTTGCCCAACCCCTCGAAAAGGCCGGTAGGATTTTTAACTCAAATACTTTTCTTCCAAAATATCAATAATTTTTTGAATATCAATTGTATTTTCTTTTTTATGAAATTTATATCTTCCATAAAGATTAATATGCCTCCAGGCTACAGGTGATATTTTTTTTATCAAATCAATTTTTTCAT
>JBEHWO010000871.1:0-1602 GCA_040217695.1 Vulcanimicrobiota bacterium
AATTTGACTGATTTTAATTTTGGTGTACCACTTACGCCAACACCTACTTCAACTCCAATAACTACTCGTCGTCCTCCTTATGATAGATTTTATGATGACCGTGTATCAGAAGTAATTAATCAGTATGGCCAATGGAGAGAACAATTAGGTTACGACCAGGCTGTTCAAATGACAGTAAATTGGTTAAAAGGAAATTTATCATCAGGTCCACCTGTACCTACGGAAATTTCAGGTGCTAATTTAGGCAAAAGTTTACCCGGTGAAATTTGGATTTACTTTGCAGATGGACATGGAGTATCTTTAGAACTTTCCTCTGGGATTCATGATACAACAACTATTGAAAAAAGTTTACAAAATAATGATTTAACTTCTAATAAATTATTTCCCACTCCTATAGTTAGTTCTAATGAATTAACTGGTTTTCCTATAGTTAATTCTAAGGTACTAATACTGGCTCCATATGTATATGAAGCTCAATCGATCACCAGTTATAATAGACCTGGCCAAACTGTTCTTCCACGCGGTACCAGACAATTCTCTAATAGTGTATTCAGTGATTTAGAGCAAGAATTTAGGTCTCAAGGTTATACCGTAGATTCCGTAGTAACAACAGATCAGGACATTGCTCCTGATATGGATATGATAAGAAATGAATATAATAACGGTGTTAAGTATATGGTAGTCCCATACAACGTAAATTCAGGCCAGGGAAACAATATTATAAGACCAGATCATTTTAAAAATTTAAGTAATTATGGAGTAATTTACATTTATACCCATGGGAATGGACTTTCTACCAATGATCTTAACTCTTATGGTACGAGTGATATCTGGGATGGGATATTTTGCTGTAATTATTGCGAAAATGATACGGAATTAAAAAGATGGATAAACGAGCGTTTATCTCGTTTCGATTATTATCTATTTATACCTGACCCTAATGACCCTGAGCTTTGTGACCTTAATAATCCTCGAACATGGGGAACTTGGACGTTTTCTTATAAGGCGGATTTTTATGAAAATACGATAGATCCAAGTCAAGGGGCCTATATTGAATTGTATAGCAAACATATCAGATTTGTTAGAAGATTTTTTGAGCAAAATCAACTTAATAACCCTGTTCATAACTCAATTCTATATTTAAGTGCCTGCTATGGTTGGGATCTTAAAGATATTTTTGCAGGTAATGGGAATGTATATTTAAGTTATAATAAATCATCTTTTCAGGAATGGAGTGGTCTTACGGCATATTATTATTTTTATTACCTTATGCATGGATTTAAAAAGCCTTCTCTAATTCCTGGTTACATTGATGGCCCCTATTTAGAACCACCATCGGGACCGATGAATGTCAAACAGGCTTATGATATATTATTAACCAATAGGTATGGAGTAAATCCAGATCCTTATAAATATCCTTTCATATCTCCAACTAAACCACACCTTTTCCAAGACTGCGAACTAAAAATAGATACTCAGAATGGTCTAAATGATAATACCCGTCTCCCTATATCTCTACCTGGAAATGTTTATAAATAAGGGGTTTAAATTGCTTAAATATAAGGATTGTGGGATGAATAAAAAAAAATATTTAATTATAAT
>JBEHWO010000872.1:0-1601 GCA_040217695.1 Vulcanimicrobiota bacterium
TTCCTGATAAACCCTTATTTATTTGTATTGATTTATTAAGAGGTGAAAATAATAATAGGTCCGAGTATTCATCATTATTAAAATTAAAGCTGAATATTTTTGTAAAACCAGAATCAACCTTAACAGTATTCAGCTTTGCAAAACCTTTAAAAGGAATCTGAGAAAAAATATTTTCCGGAAATATTAAAAGTAAGCAAGCAAATAAAAACTTAATGTATTCTGTTCTTAAGCCGGTTTTCTCTGCGCTGAAGAGCTTCATCATATCTTCTTTTTTCGTCTTCTGTTTCTGGTATTCCATCAATTGCTTCAACAGGCTTTCCATCAGCATCAACACCAACAAAAGTAAGATAAGCCGTATTGGTATGTACTTTTTTATTTTCTTTAAAATTTTGTCCAAATACTTTAACGCCGACTTCCATCGAAGTTTTAAAAACCCTGTTAATAGATGCAACCAGAGTTACTGCTTCGCCAAGTTTTATTGGATGATGAAAATCTATTCTGTCAACCGATGCAGTAACACAAACTCTTTGATTATGTTTTGCAGCACTTAAAGCAGCACAGATATCTATCCAATGCATCAACTGACCGCCGAGCAGATTGCCAAGCTGATTTGTATGATGGGGCAGTACAAGCTCGGTCATGGTTATTTGAGAATCACTTATTTTTTTGGATCTGCTCATTAAGGTTTAACAGTCAGTTTATTTTCCAAAGATGATTTAATTTTTTCAACATCAGAATAATTTTTGTGCTGCGGATATTTACTTAAAAATTTTTCTGCTTCAGCCAGTGCCTCCTGATCGCGTTTACGTTCAATAAGCAAATTTATTTTATCATAAAGAGCTAAAGGCGCGTATTGTGTATCGTGATATACTTCCATTACACTGTCATAATATTTTTGGGCAGCTAAAAAATCCTCCAGCTTATAATATATCCGTGCCGCTTCATATTCCTTCTTTGCAAGTTTATCATTCAGTTCTTTAATTTTATTTTCAGCTTCGGCAACCTTTGGATTTAACGGGAAGAAATCTATAAACACCTGAAATTCTTCAATTGCTTTTTTTGTATAGCGCTGATCTAAAGAAAAATCCGGTGAAAGCTCATAATAACAATCAGCAAGCATATATTGAGCATCAGCTAAATATTCACTGGACGGCATACCTTTTATTAATTTACTGAACTGATAGCCTGCAAGAATATATTCCTTTCTTTTAAATCTGGACATTGCAAGATAATACTGTGCATCATCAACAATACTGCTGCCGGGATATTGTAAAATAATTGCATCAAATTCTTTTACAGCTTCTTCATAATCTTCCTGTTCATAAAGTTTAATTGCATAAGCAAGACGTTCCTCAGGAGTAAAATTTGAAGTATCCAGAGAAGATGAACAAGCAAATAATAATAGTGCAAAAAATATCAGAATAAGTGTGTTTTTCATATATAAAACTGGTTTTTGATGTGCAATTATAACCAAATTAAAAAAGCCTTCAAAGGTAATAAAGTTTACTTAGACCTGACTGTAAAAAATAAAATTACGGTTAATGCAGCAGCCCCAATCGCCACTATTGGTTCCCAAAGAGTGGAAAAAAATGGTTCGGGCG
>JBEHWO010000873.1:0-1599 GCA_040217695.1 Vulcanimicrobiota bacterium
AAATAAAATATAATGCAAAGTGGCATGATGTAAGCTCTAACAAATATGCCTGTTCCAGTTTAGATTTTTTTCGGAGGAGCACCAGGCAGGCAAAGCCAGGAGATTTATAATATTAAAATTGATAGCGAACTGGTATTACGCAAAAAAGTAATCCCGTCATAGAGACAGAAACGGGATTAAACCCGTCACGCGTCACGCGTTACGCGTCACGAAGTAATTAATTTCTACCTGAAATATGATATAATATAAAAAAACATACATCTCCTCAGGAAGGGGTTTATATACAGGGGAATGAATAAAAATCTCATATTGTTTATTATGTGTATCCCGTCATTCATCTCACCTTTTATGGCGTCATCTGTAAACATAGCCCTTCCTGCAATTCAGAAGGAATTTTCCACAGACGCAGTAACCCTGAGCTGGGTCGGCACAGCATATCTCCTTGCCATAGCTGTATTTTTACTTCCATGCGGCAAACTTTCCGACATATACGGAAGAAAAAAACTTTTCAATCTCGGCAATATCTTATTTGCCATTGCATCGATTATTATAGCATCGTCAAATTCCATCGATATGCTTATAATGCTGAGAATCCTTCAGGGTGCGGGAAGCGCCATGGGCTCAACTACAGGCATGGCAATTCTCACTTCAATATTTCCGCCGAAAGAAAGGGGGTATGCTATAGGCGTTTATGTGGCATCAGTTTATACGGGCAGTTCAGTCGGCCCTTTTGCGGGAGGACTTATTACAAGTTATTTTTCCTGGAGGGCTATATTCCTCATCAACGGAATTCTCTGGATAATTCCCATATTTCTTACAGTAAAATATTTTAAACAGGAATGGGCAGATGCACGGGGAGAAACATTCGATATTACAGGAAGTCTCATATACGGAATTTCCGTTACGGCAATCGTATACGGGTCTTCCCTGTTACCGGCAAAAGAAGCTTTCTATATAATAATTTCCGGTATGGCTGGACTTGTATTATTCATAAAACATCAAATGTCAGTAAAAAATCCTGTTTTCGAAGTCAAAATTTTCAGGCAGAACAGGATCTTTACCTTTTCAAGTATAGCAGCTTTTATAAATTACGGAGCCACCTTTGCAATTACCTTTCTCCTGAGTCTCTATCTCCAGTATATAAAAGGCATGACTCCTCATATAGCAGGCCTTATCATGGTAACACAGCCTGTAATGCAGGCCATTTTTTCTCCTGTTTTCGGAAAACTCTCTGATAGATTTGAGCCGGGACTTCTCGCTTCTGCCGGTATGGCCCTTACAGTTGCCGGATTGTCTCTGTTAGTTTTTATAGACACTGCCACATCAGAAATATTTATTATATTCATTTTAATAATACTCGGTATCGGGTTCGGACTCTTTTCCTCTCCCAATATGAATGCCATAATGGGCTCTGTAGACAGAGAATATTACGGCATAGCTTCAGGAACAGTGGCAACAATGAGAGTAATGGGGCAACTGGTAAGTATGGCAGTTGCAACGGTGGTTTTTGCTATTTTCATAGGAACAGCTACGGTAAAACCTGAAATGTATCCCCTTTTTCTGAAGAGTATAAAAATATGTTTTATTATTTTCTCCTGC
>JBEHWO010000874.1:0-1596 GCA_040217695.1 Vulcanimicrobiota bacterium
GTTGTGACCTAACCGGTCATGGTTGTTAGTATAAAATAGTTTCCGAGAGTTATAATTGAAACTTTTTTAGAGGATTATATTTACAGAAAGTAGAATTTTTATTCCAGACCTGGAGAGACGTTAGAGTTTTGGAAAAAGCTCATCTTATTACTGATTGAAACAGATAATAATTTTTCTTAATATGCTAAATAGCTAATTATTAAGGTTTACATATTGAGCAGGCTGGCATACTTTTCAATCTACAATATAATTTTGGAATAGGCTTACAACTTTCTTTTAAACATTGACAACCATATTTATGATAACAATCTCCTGTCTCTGTTATATAGACAATAGGACTTTTGTAAATTTCTCCAAATCCCTTATTCTTTACATAAGAATAATCCAAGCCATAAGCTATACCTTTCTGGCCAATTTTGATGAAATTAGTCTGAACTTCTCTATTAACAACAATAGTTATATTGCCTTCGAATTGACCATAGGAATAAAAAGTATAAAATCCTTCTTTATTTGTGTAGCAACTAAGAACAGGTTTACCTAATTGAGCGCGATCTAAAATTACCTCTACATTAGGACATGGAATACCTTGATAATTATAAATTTGTCCCCATACTATATAATCACAAAGTGGGTAAACTGTTCCAGCATGGGGGGTATGTGTTAATAATAGAATAAAAATAAGTAAAAAACTTGTAAATAAAATTTTTTTCATAACATGTTTTCCCTTACTTCCCTATACACGTGGAACAAGGCGTATATTCCCAGTAATAGGCTAGAGTAAAAGGTATTGGAATACAACTTTCTTCTAAATACTGGCAACTATATAAATGATACATTTTCCCTGTTTTTGTTATGTAAACTATATGATCTCCCTGGGTATCCCTTTCCAGTCTATTATTTTTTGTTCTATCAGTATTTAAATCTTGTCTTACAGCTTTTCCTTTTATTAAACAAACAGTATTACCTATACTATTAGTTACGCCTGCCATATTATCGTAAGTCCCCTGCTCCAAGGCTATACTATAATTTCCCGCTAAATTCCCCTGGCTCCAGATTAAATAAATACCACTAGAATCTGTTTTTACTCTGTCAATTACAGCAGAAGTCCTGACATCTTGAAGAATAACTATAGCATCTTTAATACCGTTACCGTTTATATCTGAAACTACTCCCCAGACAATATTAGTGCATGGTGATGCAGAAGCTGAACCAATAAGAAGCAATAATATACAAATCATTAATAAAGCTTTTTTCATAATAAACACTTCTCCTTTATTTGATTTTTATATATTAGAATTATAAAAAACTTTACAATGGAAAATTATAAAACTTTTTTTTAATTATGTCAAAAACTGCAAAAATTAATTTAAACTGAATAAATTCACTCTGAGTAAGCACCTTAAAGTTTAAAAAATCTGAATTAACAAGGGTTTCTTCAATTCCCGAAATTTTATTCAGAAAAATAAAATATTGTTACTTTCTGGAATAAAAAAGTGTCCTTTTTGATATATAGCAATGGATTGTAACGAGTTAAATTAATTTCTGTATATAATTTTAAAAAAAATTAATAATTTTATAAAAGGAATTTTTATTTAC
>JBEHWO010000875.1:0-1596 GCA_040217695.1 Vulcanimicrobiota bacterium
GGGATATTCAATCGATTTGGAACATATTTCCTGTGTATTATTGAGAGACGAAGACTGGTCTGAAAGCTGGAAAAAATTTTTCGAGCCTCTTAAAATAGGAAAAAATATTGTTATAAAACCACCCTGGAAAGAATATATTCGTGAACAGGAAGAAAGAGTTATAGTTATAAATCCAGGGATGGCTTTCGGAACAGGTTCTCATGAAACTACAAAAATGGCGTCATATTATATACAGAAATATGCTCCTTCTATGGATTCTATTCTGGATCTTGGCTGCGGAACAGGTATACTGGCTATTATTGCCTGTATATTCGGTGTCACAAATGTCTATGCAATCGATAATGACGAACTGGCAGGAGCAGCTATCAAAGAAAATCTGACCCTGAATAATCTTGAAGGCAGGGTAAAATTTTTTCTTCAGGAAGGTTTAAAAAACTTCTCCCTGAAAGTAGAATGTATTGTTGCAAATATACAGGCATCTGTTTTTAAAAAAATAAAAAAAGAATTTTTCCCTGCCCTTATTCCCCCCGGTATCTTAATTCTTACAGGTATACTGTTAGAACAGAAAGATGAAATTCTTGAAATATTTTATGAGGAAAATTTTGAGTTTATAGAAGAATTAAAAGAAGCAGAATGGATATGTCTTGTATTGAAAAAGATTTTTTAGTGATCTCTTACGGGCACTCTTAAAACTACATAATTGAAACAGGTTCCCATTTACCTTCTGAAAGATGATAAATTTCGTTATAGCCAATATACTGCAAAAGATAATGCACTTCAGTAAAATGGGAACTTACCTGCTCAGGGCTGTGAGCATCAGAATTGACAATTAACTTAATATCAAGTTCTTTGCATTTTCTCAATATCCAGTGGGACGGATACATTGCAGCTATAGGTTTTCTCAGGCCTCCTGTATTAACCTCTACTATCCAGTCATTGTCTGATATGACTTTTAATGTTTCATATACTGCTTCCTGATACCAGGACTCCTTTTCGGAAAAATATTTTTGCTCGAAATTATTTTTCTTGATTAAATCCATATGACCTATAATATCAAATTGTTTTTCTCCTGCCATCTGTCTTATCAGAGCATAATAATCTTCAACAGCTTTTCGAATATTTCCTCCGAATATTTCCTCCAGACCTTTTTTGAATAACTCATCATCACCATCTACAGGCCAGGGATGTCCCGAACTGTCACTTCCTACATAATGAACAGAACCTATCCTGTAATCAAGATCTGGATGACTGGAAAAAGACAGAATAAAATTCTTTATTGATGGCAAAAAATCTACTTCCATACCGAGTAATATTTTTATACTCTCTCTGTATTTTTCTTTCAAACATTTAATCTTGTTAATATAATGCTGAAATTGATCTGAAGCTATTGCATAAGTATTCGGAAAAGATAGGGGACTGTGAGAAGAAAAACCTATTTCACAAAGTTCTTCTTTGATAGCTGAAACAATATAATCTTCAGGCTCACCTGCACCGTCACAAAAATTACAATGAGTATGATAATTTGCTTTAAACATAGTGAGTTAAGTGGTCGTCACGCGTAACGCGTTACGCGTGACGGGTTTAATCCCTGCGCAT
>JBEHWO010000876.1:0-1595 GCA_040217695.1 Vulcanimicrobiota bacterium
TTTCTTCCTTTCCTTGTTTATGATTCATTCCACTTCTACTGCACTTTTTGGATTTTCAGTTTATGCCAAAGCATACGGTAATATGTTTTGGGTAGTAATCGTAATCAGTCTTGTTAATAAAATTATAAATGAATACCTTGATGAACTCAAAAATATTAATCATAACGATTAATTATAATCAGACTCAATTAACCATTGAGTGCGTAGCATCTGTGCTGAAGTCGACTTATTCCAATTTTGAAGTTCTGCTGATTGACAATGGGTCTCAACCGGATGATTATGATAAACTGGTTCAGGTATATGGCGGTCATTCGAAAGTTAGGATCTTTAGAATTGAAATTAATTGCGGATATGTCGGAGGAATTAATTATGCTCTTAAACAGGGCGTAACACTTCAACCTGACGCGTTTATCATTATGAATAATGATACAATTATTGATGCTGTTTCAGTTGGCGCCCTTGAAAGTGGGTTAAGAAAACATGGTTATCATGCAATAATTGCAGGTAAAGTATATGAATTTGATGAACCTGACCGGCTTCAGACCATTGGTTCGGTATTTACAGACAGACGTTATTTAAAGGAGCAGTTTCCCGGGCGGTATGAAATAGATAAAGGGCAATATGATACTGAAATGGAAATGGATATGATTGATGATATTCTATGGATTATGCCTGCAAAGATTATAGATGAAGTTGGTTTTTACTCTACTGACTTTTTTTATGGTGGTGAACAGGCGGATTTTGTGTTGAGGGCAAAGAAAGCTGGTTATAGAATCATTTATTCTCCGGAATCTAGAATTTGGCATAAGGGCGGTGTATCTTACCATGATGAAAAAGGGTTTAGGAAACCTGAGTTTTATTCATTAAGTACTGCTGGATCAATCATTTTCCAATATAAACACATGATGTCATTTTATTTCTACATTAACTCTATGAAAATGGCTTTTAAATTTTTCTTTAGAATGGTTATATCAAAAAGCCGAACAGAAAGAGTTGTTAACAGGCATAAAATGAAGGGGCTTTTTAAAGGATTAAGAACTGCAGTAAATCTGAAGTAATGAAT
Organism: Vulcanimicrobiota bacterium; assembly: GCA_040217695.1. Lineage (GTDB taxonomy): Bacteria > Vulcanimicrobiota > SpSt-956 > SpSt-956 > JAKJGF01 > CALARM01. The sequence continues at coordinate 1,064 of JBEHWO010000876.1, forward strand.
ATCCTGTTTGTTAATTACACTTATCCAATTCCGACTTCTGGTGGAACGGAGAGAGTCATTGATAATTTATCAAGATATTTTAGAGAGGTTGGAATTAGTTCACATGTTCTTTTTTTTGAAGGAGAGAAAGGAAAGAACTCTTCAATAGTAAATTCTCTGAATTTTACTGATCTGAATAGTCTTGATGAAATTAAAGAGTACATTATAAGTAATAATATAAAAATTATTATTATATTTAAAAAATACCTGGACAAAAGAATTCTGAATGTTTTAAGGCAAAAAGATTGTAAAATCATTTACTCACTTCGATATTCTATTGATGATAGCCGGTTAAAAAATGTAACAATTATAAATAATAATCACTTAAGGAAAAGTTTTACCTGGAAATTGAAAAAGTGTTTTGCAGGCTTATATATTAAGTATGTTGAATATGTTGATAAAAAAAAGATCTCATTGATTTCAAATTATTCGGATAGCGTTGTATTATTGTCTAGCAGAATTATTGATGATTTTATAATTAAATATAAGGTTA
>JBEHWO010000877.1:0-1594 GCA_040217695.1 Vulcanimicrobiota bacterium
GTAGAGTTGGTTCATCTAATGATTATGATGTTCATTATATCAAATTTGCTCCGTCAGCTTCTAATCAATGGCAAGAGTATAAAAGAGTAAGTGATATTGATCCACCATATCTCTATGGCGCTGAAAACCAGGACTTAGCTATTTTCTCAGAAAGGGTATTTGTAAATTATGTTACCTCAGAATTGCAGCCTATTAACAGAGATCGAAATATTGACTTGAGTTGGAACACACCTGAAGTTATTCCATTTAATATGCTACCTATGGTTAATCAAGTTCACAGAGTTCGACCACTGATTATTGGGAATGAGTTAAACATTATATACGCAAATAGCTGGGGTGGTATGAATAATTACTCAGGTGTTTTGATTGGACATTCTTATAAGAACATCAATAGTAATTCCTGGACGCAGGTAACTGGTTATTTAGAAACAGAACACCTTGATCCTTATACAGTTTATCCATTTGTAGCAAACAGTACAAACGATGGAAAAATTCATTTAATTTATTGGGATAAAAATCAGATTAATTACTCCTATCGAACAATAATTAATCATTCTTTTTCCAATCATATCGCGACTATTCCGATTGCGAATCGTCTATCAAACACTTTATTAGCAAACGGCAATGATTTGTATTTAATTACAACAGGTAATACCTCAACCCCTGGAAATATTTTATTTAGACATTATGACGCAGCACCATTAGCACCAGCAGATTATTCAGTTTCAATTCATCAGTCAGGTTCTAATTATTATCCCAAGTTAACCTGGCAATTAAACAATGAACCGGATGTTAGACTAAAAACATCAAATGCTTATAAAATAGAAAGAAGAACAAGACCTCTCAACGGTTCCTGGTCAGCCTGGTCAACAATTGCAAATCTTTCAGGTACAACTTCTTCTTATATTGATTATACAATTGGTAATGCAGGGGGCGGTGACCGCGAAGCAGAATACAGACTTACAGCTATTGATATAGGAAATAATTCTTCTCCTACTCAGTCGGTAATAATTGATTATGGTTTTAACAGAGCAGAGAAAACTGCTGTAACAGGTATAGTAAGAGATTATTCTCTTGAACAAAACTATCCGAATCCATTTAATCCAAACACAAATATATCTTATTCAATAAAGGAAGAAGGTTTAGTAACATTAAAAGTTTACGATGTTCTTGGAAAAGAAATAGCTGTTCTTGTTAACGAAAACAAACCCGCTGGAATTTATGAAGTAAGTTTTAACGCTTCCAATTTACCAAGCGGAATGTATATTTATAAATTACAATCAGGAAGTTTTACGGATGTTAAGAAGATGCTGCTGACAAAGTAAACTGATTATTTTCTCATTAAACCTTCGAGGTTTTTAAAAACCTCGAAGGTTTTTTATAAATAAAAAAATCTTGGCTTGAAAATATTCTGACTTCTGTCTCCTGACTCCTGACTTCTATTTTAATTTCTTACACTAAGAATCACAAAGTTTCTTTGAATTAATCTATGCAACTTCAAGCTCTTGAGTCTGGGTGTTATGCTCAACACTGAAAAGAAATTTTGCTTTAGGATTTTTTTCCTGAGCACTTGTTATTGAATACTGAGACTCAG
>JBEHWO010000878.1:0-1587 GCA_040217695.1 Vulcanimicrobiota bacterium
AAGTAATAACGGAAGGATTGGAATCTATATTGGAATTTGTATTTGTAACCGGCAGAGTGCCATTGTTACTTCCTCCGCCGCAACTAACAAAAAAACATCCAATTAATAGAGTAAAAACAAGATAAGAGTAAAGAATTGCTGGCTTCTTCATAAAAAGCTACCTCCCTGAAAAAAACATATGAAATAAAAAAATTCTTTATAGAAAATAGCAATTCTATTTAATAAAGGTAAAATCCTTCCAATATAAAAAAAAAAAGATGGTTAGTCTACCATGCTTAGTATGTATAAAAATATTCATTGAGAATAAATACTACATTTTAGAAAAATCTTGTATTATAAAGGTTTTGTAATTTTTACCATCAAAAAATTTTAAAAAAATTTCTTTTTTTTACTAAATAATTTTCCTGTAAAATTACTTTACTATTTTAGAAAAACCCTTTATTTATTAATTTTTTTAAAGTTTACATTAGCTAAAAATCAGTGATTATTATCAAAAGATAAAAACCCTTATATTGCAAGGGTTTGAATTTGCAACAACATCATTAAATAAGAATTCAATGACGTCTTTAGATAAATTCGTTTATAATAAATGAATTTACACTTTACTTACCGGATAAAAAATCAGTTAAAAAGCTTTTTGTATTCTTAACAGGTATAGGAAAATTTTTCTTAACTTTATTAGATACTATATGCTTTATATCAAGGCTTACTAAAACATCTGCTTTAGCTTTATATGCAGCAGCCAATACATGACAGTCTTTTTTATGAGTGCAAAACTCCCATTGAAATTCCTCTTCTGCGTCTACAGGCTCCATTATCTCTATGTCAGTGGATTTTAATAGTTCATAGTAGCCCTGTATAAATTTCTCATCCATTTTTCTCTCTATGTTACATTTAGCTTCTTGAAGTAATTTTTGTGTTGTTATAATTTCTATATATCCGGCTCTGGCCAGTTTAAAAATCAAATATGAACCGCCATCAGGCGAGCCGGCAGCAGCTATATAGCAGTTGGCATCTAAAAATACTCTGAGCTTTTTTGGAGTTGTTTTAATTGTCATGAATCTATCAACTGATTAACTTTCGATGTAATATCAGGTGTAACAATATCTTCTTCTAAAAATTCTTTTATTTCTTCATCTGTATATTCTCTTAAAAAGTTTTTTTCTTTTACATTCTCTTTCTCCGGAACATATATTAAAATATCCCCCGGCTGACAGCCAAGCACTTTACACAATTTGTCTATTACAGAAAAATCAATTTTAGTAGTCCTCTCATGGTAAAGATTTAAAATAGTATTCTTATTAACGCCCGCTTTTTTGGCTACTTCTGTCATTTTAAGTCGTCTTTTTCCAAGTAAAAGGCTGAGATTATTTTTAATCATTGATAATCGCCTCCTATCTATAAAAATTATAGACTAAAATATACAAAATATCAACCAGATTATAAAAAATATAATTAAATTAATATTTTATAAAATGGCCTTATGTTATGTATTATTTTTCCCATGCAGGTTATTTAATGGTCTCATAAAATGGCTCTAAATGCGGTGCTATGGAAGCATATTTTTAGTGGGAACAGAATCTACTT
>JBEHWO010000879.1:0-1584 GCA_040217695.1 Vulcanimicrobiota bacterium
TCAAGTGGCAGTGGGATCTTGCTTAATCCCGTCATCCCATCAATTAAGAATCACATAAGGCGGGCATAAGTGGGTCTACCTGGATTATTTCCTCCTGTAATGGCGATGGGTCCTTAGCACTGTTCCACCCATCGCCAAACACTAAATTCTCTTTTTTCAGAGTTTTGAGAGCCCGTACAACTACACTTACTTGGAAAATATCATGATAAATTGTCGAATTATACGAATTCCATGTTGAATAAAATTAAGACGGCTCTAGGTTTAACCGATTTCTGATGCACATAAAATACGAAGATTTGACTCAATAATAAATTGAATTTAGGTTTAATTTAAAAAAGACTCCTGATGGGATATCTGTACAAAAATGAAATGCCGGCCAAACTTTGACCGGTTCTATTAATTTCAGTTAGATATAATGAAACTTACAAAATCAGGGCTCAGTCTGGTTTCCCTTACGAGCCTTTCAATAGTATCTTCATCAGAAAGGCCTTCTTCTTTAAGTTCCTTTATGCGGTCAAAAACATGCTGGGAAACCTCTGAGTATTCGTTAATATCTTTTCGGTGGCCCCATACGTCTCCCTCAAGCAGAGCAATGTTCTGCATGGAAAGATACATTTGCGCAGAACTGGAAATTGTTCTCTTGTAAGAGCTTGGGACGTGGATCGCTTTTACTTCCGGACACTTCAGGATTAGTTTGAAGATGTCCTTATTAGATGGCCTGAATGCAAGGTGGACAATCTCCTCATCAAGTTTTAAAGTGTCTATTTCTTCTTTTGAGCTAACAACTCTAATTTTCATTTAATCACCGCTGTTTTCAGATTTTTAGAGCCATTTTGGGTTTTCTTCAGGTTTTTACTTTTTAAGGGTTTTATATGGTTTTATAGGGTTTATAGATTCTATAGGGTTTATATATTTTATAGAGTTTACAGGGTTTCTTAAGGGTTCCATAGGGTCTATTTACGTCTTTATGGGTTTCGAAGGGTTTGTTTAATTTTTGTAGTTTTTCTCAGGGGTTTTAGGTTTTCTTAGGTTGTCTTTAGGTCCTTAATTTATCAGGGATTTTTATGTTCTTTACGAGTTTTCAGGGTCTTCATTAGATTTTTTGTTTTTTAAGGTTTTCAAAGCTTTTTCTTTATATTTCTTTATTTTTGTTTAAAGCATTTAGGATTTATTGGGGTTCTTTATGGTTCTTTAAGGTTTTTAAAGTTTTTGTGAATATATCAGGTTTTTTCAGGCTTTTTTTCCATGATCTTATGGATTTATAGTATTTGTTTTTTTATTAATGTTTTTCTTTTTTATTCTGGCTCCAACTTACTTTGGATTATTTTTTTTAATGAGGTCTCCGGAAAGCAAAAGCCTCTCATCACCTTTTATTTACTTCTATCATATATTTAATAAGTATGTAAATTCGGAAGTCTATCTTCTGAATACTTGAAATTTTCCTCTGATTTTGAAAAGTGAACTGCTGGAACGGCTTTTTATCTTCCGTATACTTCATTCAACAGTTTAAATATTTTTAATATCAGAAGTAGTAGATATACAATTTACTATAATACTATTTAAAATTTTCTATAAAGATGTTTT
>JBEHWO010000880.1:0-1583 GCA_040217695.1 Vulcanimicrobiota bacterium
CTATCATCTCTCTTACGAGCAAAGATATACTTTTTTTCTCTTTACCGGCACGTTCTTTTAAAAACTCATAATGCCTGTCTTCCAGAATAATCTGAGTTCTATGCATTACATCACCCCCTGTTAAATCATAATTTTCCATAAAGGAACCGAAGAGATAAACTGATAAAATCACCTGTCTGTTTTTAAAGAATTCATTATAAGGATAACAGAAACCCATAAAAATGTGACAGGTTTATCATCAAGGCCCCCTTAAATCAAGTATAACAAAAAAATTAAATATTTCCACAAATTTATATAAATTTATGGAGTTATAATCCATAAATTTAATATACAACAGATTTTATAAAAAACAATAAGAATTTCTTCCATAACAAAAATATTTTCAAATGTGACATAATATGTCACAGTCATAGTATATACTTTTAATAAATTTTATCATCTTGCAGGTTTTTAATAAAAAGATGAAGAAATACATATAAAAATCATAGGAAATTAACAGAACAGGGAAGGTATAAAGATGAAAAAGATGCTCTTACTATTTTCCCACAGTCTTACTCCCGAACAGAAATATGAAGCGGAAAACAATCTTTCCGCAAAAGAATTTCTGTCTCTTCCGTATGATCTCCAATCTCTCTGGTCACAGGTTCCTCCTGAAGGTGAAATAAATGACACAGTCCGGTTATTTATTGAATGGATAAAAAATCACGGGATAAAAGGTGATATTGCTCTTATTCAGGGTGAATTCGGCATGACCTTTGCCATTGCAGACTGGTGTCTCAGGCATGGAATTACACCTGTTTATTCCACAACCAGAAGGGAATATGAACAGACAGAAGAGGACGGCCGTATTGTGAACAGGCATGTGTTTAAACATGTAAGATTTCGGGAGTACAGGAGATTATAAAGAAAGGAGAAGGTTTTATTGAATGAGAGAGATTCCTTAATTCTTGGAGCTTTTCTCCATGATATCGGGAAATTTTATCAGAGAACGAGACAGAATCCTTTAAAATATAACGATATTGAAGAAGATATTTACGGATACGGAGGTGCTCATGGAAAATGGGGAGCTTCCTTTGTAGAGGAATATATTCCCCCGGTCTTCAGAGATGATAATTTAATTAACTGTATTTTAAAACACCATAAGCCGACGAACCTTCCGGAAACATATGTACACCGTGCAGACCGCCTGTCTGCAGGTATGGACAGAACAAAAGCGGAAGAAAAAGGTGATCCCTATACAACACCTCTCTACTGTTTACTTGAGAATATATCCCTTAAAGACAGAGGGAAAGGAAGTAAATATTCTCATAAACTTCAAAAACTCTCTCTGGAAAAAGATAAAATATTTCCTGTTGAGACCAGTAAAAATATTATAGACAGCAGCAGTTATAATAATCTCTGGAATAAATTTACGGAAGATATAGAGAAAATTATAAAAAAGGATAATTTCAGCGATTATTTCTTTACTTTATATTATATAATGGAGAAATATACCTGGTCCATTCCGGGAGCAGTCTATGTGAGTATCCCTGACATACCTCTTTTTCATCATCTGAAAACAACTGCAGCCATCGCCACATGTC
>JBEHWO010000881.1:0-1582 GCA_040217695.1 Vulcanimicrobiota bacterium
TTTCGTTTAGAAATTTTTCGACATCAACAACTTCCATATATCCAGCTCTGATCTCAAAAACCTTCAGACCTTTTGTCGGTTCTGCTGTAAAAGCACTTTCTACTCCAAATGGACTATCGAGCTTGACCATTGAAGTAAATATATTATTCTCGTAAATGATATTATTCTTGAACATTATATGGGCGATGTATTGAGGGACTCTGGTTATGTCTCGTGCAAAGAAAAGAGCAGTTCCACTGATCTTACTTTCATTAGTATACAGTTCATTATATTGCCTGAGGAAATTGTCAACTTTCATAGGCTTCATGATCTCATAAAGCCTCTTTTGTCCTGAAGTATAGATAACGATTAAAGAAAAGACAAAAGCAGCTATAACAATTGACCAGTAACCTCCGTGGGGTATTTTATAACTATTTGAGAGCAGGAATATTAAGTCAATAAATGTGATGAATAGTGAAATTACGACTTTTGCTGTTTGTTTTCTGTGATAAAATATCGAAGTCATCAGTATGCCTGTAATTGACATTGTTCCCGTAACCGCCAGTCCGTATGCAGCTGCAAGATTATTGGATTGTCTGAAGATGGATATCATAAATAATACTGCGATCAGCAGTGCCCAATTTACTGAACTTATGTATATCTGGGATTTTAATATCCCGGATGTATAGTCAATTTTTAACATTGGCATTACACGAGTTGTAATTCCCTGATATACGATCGAGAACATGCCGCTTATCATGGCTTGAGATGCGATTATCGTAGCTGTAATACTCAGGATCAGGAAAGGAATATATAACAGACTTGCTTGCTGATTTATCATCTCAAACAATATATTTCTTGAATCTGGATTTCGTATAATGAATGCTCCCTGTCCTAGATAATTTAAAACCAGCGCCAGGAATACAAATCTCCAGGCTTTTAAAATAGGCTCTCTTCCCAGATGTCCCATATCGGCATATAATGCTTCGCCTCCTGTCGCGCACAGGATAACTTCGGACAATACAAAAAAACCTATAATCCCATTATTTAAAAGAAATCTAATCGCATAATAAGGATTTATAGCATAAAGCACATCGGGAGTGTAAAATATTGAGAGGATACCTGAAAATGCGATTGATAAAAACCATAAAACCATTACCGGCCCAAAAATCCATGTAATTTTTTCGATACCTTTACTCTGAATTGAAAAAAGTGATATTGCGATAAGGCTGGAAATAAGCATTATCGTTCCTTGCCCTATACTCTCGAAAGCAGGAATAATCCGCATGCCTTCGACAGCACTCAGAATACTGATGGCAGGCGTGATAACTCCGTCTCCAATAAGAAATGATGTACCTATATAGGCTAAAATTGTAACAAAAGCTACATTTCTACTCGATTTTAAAAGGGGAACAAGTATTTCTTTTAAGACAATCGTTCCTCCTTCACCTTTTTTACCCAGGCTCATGGCAAGCCAGGCATACTCCATAGTTACGAGTATAATAAGTGTCCAGACAATTAAAGATAAGACTCCTATTACGTGTTCTTTTGTAGGTCTTGTAAGAAGAAATATGACTGTCAGAGTATAGATGGGGCTTGTCCC
>JBEHWO010000882.1:0-1580 GCA_040217695.1 Vulcanimicrobiota bacterium
GCAAAAAGCCTCAGCGGTGGCTTCCACCATCTATAAAAGCAAGAATTCAAACTCATTATCAGATGGTTAAAAATATTGCTTCTATTTTACCTATTACTATGATAATACTTGAAACAGGACGGTTTGATACTCAGGCCATAATAAATCCTGATATAGAAGGAACAGAATATCAGAACGGACAGATGAAGGGGTTTGACAGTGTGAAAGAGTTTGTAAAAATTAGAGATAATTTTGCCTGTCATTATAAAGAATTAAGAACTGATATTATCTGTAATGATACTCTGGTCGTAGATCATGTAATTCCTAAAAGTAAAGGAGGAACAGACAGACCTGATAACCTTATCACAACCTGTGAAAATCACAATATTTCAAAAAGTAATTTCTCTTATAAAGAATTTACAGGTAAAGAAAGACCCTGTTCTGTATCTCTTAAAGAAATACCTTTTATGAATACTCTTAAAGATTATCTTCTTCCGCAATTACAACATATTGCACCTGCACGATATACTTTCGGATTATACACAAGAAGAAAAAGGAAAGAATTCTTCTTAGAAAAATCTCATATCAATGACTCTATTGCTATTACAGGAATAGAACCGGTACGATATACTGATAATGTCTATTACGTAAAACAGGTGAGAAAGAAAAAGAGAAGTTTACATGAAGAGATTGCAAGAAAGGGCCGGAGTAAACCAAATAGAACATCAAAGAGAAATAAAAAAAATATCAAATATGTAGAACAAAAAGGAATGAAATGGTCTTTATGGGATAAGGTTTATATACCAGAACTTGACAGAATAGGGTTTATATCAGGTTTTACTGACAAATGGGTATATATGCAGAGATTAGATGGCTCTTATTTGCAAATTACTACAAAATATAGACAGGTCAATCCAAAAAAGATAAGGCTTATATGCAGGAATAACAATTATATTTATCTGAAGAATAAATCTAATAATGGAAAAGACTCCTCATTCATCTCACACTAATCGCTACGTTCTACTTCGCGATATAGTGGGAGAATTCTGAGGTCTTTTAGTTAAATATCAGGCATCTTAATTTCCCGATTCCAGATTTGTCGGTTCCTTCTTCAGAAAATCAAACTATAGAGATATTGGATAGTATTAAAAAATATATTGAAACCGGTGCGATTATTTATCTTCATTGCTGGGGTGGCGTTGGGAGAACCGGTGTAATTGTGGGGTGCTGGCTTGCTGAACATGGTTATCCGGGAGAGGCAGCTATTAGCCGATTGAGAGATCTATGGAAGGAATGCCCGAAGTCGAACGGAAGAAAGACCCCTGAAACGGATGCTCAGGAAGAATATATAATCAATTGGATGAAACACAGGCAGTAAAATTTATTCTCACTTTGAGGTTAATTGTTGTTAAATTTCATTACGGCAAGAAGTTTATAACTATTATGGTGAGAACTGGGCATAAATCTAATTTGTTTAACTTTATTCATAAGTTATTTATTTATAAACTAATTACGATTTTTACTGCTCCTGTTATAGGGTATTTATCTTTTTGAAGTCTTATCATATACTCAAAATAGTGAAATATATACTCATAACATTC
>JBEHWO010000883.1:0-1579 GCA_040217695.1 Vulcanimicrobiota bacterium
AAAATTATTAAAAACTGTTTTTTTTATAATTTCATTATTTTTATTAAGTATTGCAGATATATTTTCTATGATTTTAGGTATGTCCATAGGAGTAGCCGGGTTAGAATAAATTTTTATAAATGGCCCATCAGTTTCTGTCAAAATTTTGTTTATAGGTATTTCATTAATAATTTTCTTTCCATTTTCCGTGTTAGTCATTGAATAATTTATAGAAAAATAGAACCCCAATTCTATTGCTCTTTTAAGAGTTCCTGTATTGCCACTAAACCAGTGTAATATAACTTTCCCCGGATAATTGGCACCAATAATATTAACAATATCTTCCGAGCTTCTTTTAGAATGAATACTGATTATTTTATTTTTATATATGGCACATCGTTCTAATATTTTTTCAAAAACCTGTTTTTGAATTGTTTTATCAGAATCGGAAATTTTTGAATAGTCTAATCCTATTTCACCGATATATCGAGTCCGTTCGATATAGTCCCACATTAAATTTAATTCACTTAATCTAGAAGATACTACTTGGGGATGAAATCCAATAGCAGCTCTCAAATATTTTTTATCTTTTGCTAAATTATACATATAAGTAAAAACTGAAGGAGTATTAGTTAATCCTATTGTATATATTTTATTTTTTTCTATTTCCTCAACCAGTTTTACAGGAGAAGGATATAAATCTATATGACAATGAGTATCTACAAAAAAATATTTACTTTCTTCTTTATTCATTCATATTGCTCCAAAAAAAACTTTATTTCTTTAATACTTTTTTCATAAACTTCAACATATTTTTTTTTATTTTCCGCAATTCCCGGTAAAGGCCCAGAAGTTAATACCTCAAAAATTGAAGGCAACGTTCGATTTTTCTGGCGATTTATCATCATTAAAAGTGCTCTAATATCCTGACCTGATTTTAGCTTGGGAGAAATTGTATCAGATAAAATATCATGACGATAATTCTTCTTATTATCTAAATCTGCTTTATACATAGCAGCACGTCTAATAATACATGGAATACAATATCCACAATGTTTTAATTTTGTTCCCCAACCACCTTTAGTAGGATGAGCACAAGACATTGATTTGTTGGCATTCCTATTCAAAAAATTAAGATCCTTTGAATTAATTATCATTTCACCTTTTGTTGAAAATTCGTAAGGATTAAATATTTCATTATGAATATCAAGTTTACTGAGCAATTCCTTAAATAGAGATAAAAAATAAGGATGATTAGTTCGAGTACTCAAGCTACAAATTCTTGTATCTGTTAAAGGAACATTTAAAGAAATAAAACCATTTTCTGGAACATAAAGAGGAATACCTGGGCCTAAAGAATGAGCTAAAGCAATTCCATGACATAAAAATAAAAATGAACGGCTTCGTTCTGTTTTTTCTGCTTCTTTTAAAATATTATTTTTATATGTTTGAGCAAAAAATGAAAATTGTTCTATTCTATTTTTTGAATATTTTTTTTCTAATAAGTTTAATAATTTATTTTGAGGCACACTTGTATCTCTACCATTTTTATAGATACTTACAAGAGCAATTTTATTAAATTCTTGTTCCGTTAATAAAT
>JBEHWO010000884.1:0-1579 GCA_040217695.1 Vulcanimicrobiota bacterium
GCTATCAATTTTAATATTATAAATCTCCTGGCTTTGCCTGCCTGGTGCTCCTCCGAAAAAAATCTAAACTGGAACAGGCATATTTGTTAGAGCTTACATCATGCCACTTTGCATTATATTTTATTTAAATAGACTTGTGCCGCCGTGATATTTTTTTCTCCGGATCACCAGTCAGTCAAAGCACTATAGTTGATAGCCAAATGGTATAACTCCTGATTAAAGTGGTTTGCCGGCACGAAAAGATTCACCTGACTATTAATCCTTCTCCCGGGCTGTATTGAGGGTACCCCATTCCCGTTCCGGCGGACGCATGATTATTTACGCACCATATGGTAAAATTATTACCATTACGTGATGTTTTATATTCATAAACGGAAGAAGCCTGCCTGTATACTCCGGGGAAAGTATCACCGGAACCGGCAGGGCAGACAGGTATTATTTTTATATATGGTCCTCCTTCCTTTTCTTTTACGAGTATGTTCAGGTCGGCAGGATATTTATTCTTGTTATCTTCTGCATACAGTTCCAGTGCCGTAGCAATATTTTTTATATTACTCTCACATGCAGCGATATGTCCGCTCACTCTTGCTCTCAGAAAATTTGGAATAATCATACAGGAGATTATTATGAATAGAACGGTAATAATGATATTACATCCGATACCGTCACCTGCCGGTTCACAGTATATATCTTTTGTCGCTTTCCATGAAGCTATTATGCCGGTAATTATACCTGCTACAGGGCATAAGTACATAATTATGAGTAAAATCCATATTACTGTAGAGACTATTTTACCTGCCGTCTCATGTTCCATTGTTAAATTTATACCTGTTATAGTTAACAGAATTATTATAAAAGGGATTACAACGGCAATACAGGCAATTTTCTTGCTTCTTATGGCCCATATATTCGGATTTTTCTGTGGTTTTTCATCTTCAATGGAAATATTTGCATATTTTGCGAGTATTTCTTTAAATTCCTGTACACTTATATATCTCTTCAGAGGATTCAGTTCTATGGCTCTTTTTACTATTCTTTCCAGTTCTTTCGATATATTATCGTTCAGGGATCTCATAGAAGGGAAAGTGAGAGGTTTTAATGACGGGTCATATTTAGTAAGCATCTGAAATAATATGACTCCCAGTGCAAATACATCTGTCTGAGGGGTAGACCTCCCTCTGCCTTTGTACTGCTCCGGCGCCGCATATCCGGGCGAACCGTAGTTGAAGGTATCCTGTTCTTTATCGGGATTATAGTACCGGGCAATGCCGAAATCTACGAGAACCGGTTTCCCGTCAGGGTTTATAATAATATTTGCCGGCTTTAAATCTCTGTAGACTATGGGCTGATGAAAAGAATTATGGAGATAGTCCAGAATATCTGCAAGTTCTACAGTCCATTTTATGGCATCTTTTTCTTTTATCGGCCCTTCCGAAGCATTTATAATTTCTTCCAGTGTTTTTCCTTCTATGTAATCCATAGTAAGATAATCTTTCCCGTCCTGAGAAAAAACGCCGTGCATCTTCGGAACTCCCGGATGGTTGATTTTAGCCATAAATTCCGCTTCTCTGTGGAATAT
>JBEHWO010000885.1:0-1578 GCA_040217695.1 Vulcanimicrobiota bacterium
GCTGTTACTCGCTTTCCAGATCTTACCTCTAAGACTGACGCAAATCTTTTCGCAGTAGCTCAAAGACTTGCTGCATAAAGCTTTCCAGTTAGAAAAATCAAGCCGACGCGAGACATCTCCCTGAGCTAGGCCGTTATATCCTGCTTGCACCGGTACGGCATAATCCAGGGGAAGCAAGGTTTTTCCGGCACATCTCCGTAGAGCCGAGCCACACAAAAATAGGAGCTGATGCAGGTAGAAAATTCCAGCCATTTTATGTTATGATATCTAGAGAAAATGTCCAAAACTAAAGGAATATCTGTCAAAAACTTGAATATTATTTTTAGAAATATACCATTACAGACAAAATAAGGGAGTGTTATTTATATGTATCACATAACAAAAGAAATCTTTCTATCAGCCCTTCAATGCCCTGTTTTAGGATGGAATATCAGACATAACACAGATCCAACACCACTCACCCTTTCCGACAAGTTCAGATTAGAAACAGGAATAGAAATAGAAAAAAAAGCCACAGAAACTTACCCGTCAGGTATTTTAATAGATGATCTGAATACCATCGCTGCAGCACAAAAGACAGAAAAATTACAGAACGATCCCGATACAAAAGCTATATTCGAAGGAGCCTTTATCTATAAATCCTTTGTCGCCAGAGCAGATATACTTCTCCGTAATAATAATGGATGGAAAATGATAGAAGTAAAATCCAGCATAAATGATAAAGGAGAATTTATTCAGGATATGGCCTACACCGCTATGATTATGGAACTTGCAGGACTCAATGTTTCCCATATATCCTTAATGCATCTTTCAGAAAACTTCCAGCTCGGTATGGCAAAAAAAGATCTCTTCCTGGAAGAAGATCATACAGAAGAAGTCCAGGAAAAGGTCAAAGAATTCAAAACTCTTCTGGAAAAAATTCAGGAAATAACAGACAGTCCTGTAAAACCTGAAGCAGATCTTATATTTACCTGCCGTAAATGCTATCTCTTAAAAAAATGCACAGGAAAAGACATCAAAAACCACATATTTGATCTGTCAAGATTATCCCAATCAAAATTCGACAAACTAAAAGCCCTGGGAATTACTTCTATAGAAAATATCCCTGATAATTTCCCTTTGACAGATACACAGCTCAGAATTGCAAAATGCGTAAAAAGCCAGAAACCTTTTATAGGAGAAGGACTTAAAAGAGCACTGGAAAATATTAATTCCCCTTACTATTATCTTGATTTCGAAACTGTTATGACAGCTTTCCCTTTATACCGGAACATTACTCCCTATGAAACAATCCCGACACAGTTTTCCATACATAAAACATCATCTCCGGCCAATATTATCAATCATTCAGAGTATCTGGCAGATCCTAAAAAAGACTGCAGAAGAGAATTAACTGAATCTTTAATAAAAGCCCTTGAAGATAAAGGCAGTATAATTACCTATACCGGCTATGAAGAAGGCATAATTAAAGAACTTATAAAAATATATCCTGACCTTTCAGAATACCTGAACCGTATTATAGAAAGACTTGTAGACCTGGAAAAAATTATAAGAGAAAATTATTATCATCCAGATTTT
>JBEHWO010000886.1:0-1556 GCA_040217695.1 Vulcanimicrobiota bacterium
TCTTAAATGGTAAGCTGTTCCTCTGGCATATCTCATGCCGGTGGTGTCCGTCAAGAAGAATACTTCCCCACAATACAAGAGGGTCACGGCATCCCTCATGAATAAGGCTTTCTTCAAGTTGCGCCGTCTCTTCTGGCCTGGGATCTGTTATCAGCGCTTTAAATTCTGGATCTATTTCAATTTTAATGGTGGTAGGTGCGCCGGGCGCGTCATCCTCTTTTTTAATTGGAATATTCAGCAGGCTTTTTACATAGTCCAGCGCATCCGGTCTATTCTCCTCTATCATTACTGCTAAAAAAATTTTAGAATTTAGGGTATTACTTAATACTGCGTTTACTATCCTTGTGGGTTCTTTTATACCTGAGTCTATTACTTTTGAAAATTCAGATTCCACTTCCGGGATCTGGCCTTCTGTGAATAAATTTAAAAAATCCATTATATTAATTCCGTCCTTTCAAATCTCCCATGCCTTCTATTTGCAATTCTGGGAGTGGTTTTATATTGGTGAGTAAATTACTTTTTACGTTACAGAAATCGTTACAAAATATAACTGAATACAATAAAAACCTTGTAATCTTCTTCTTTTGTGGTATAATAAGAATGAAGTTTTTAAAGTTCTCAGTTAAAGTTGCTTGTTGTCTGCTTTCTGCCTGGTCGCTGGAAAGCTTTTCTTTTTTTATAGCCATCGTTATGTCCTCTCTTGCAGATCTCCCAGTTTCATGACCTGCTCTTTTTGCATTTTTTCTCTGCGCCATAGGAGGAAATCTTTAAGTGCCTGTCGATTGCGGTCTAATATAGTGACTTTAGGATTTGAATTAGATTTTTCTAGGTCATCTAATTCCTCTATTTCTAAATCCTCTAATTTATAAAATGGCATCCTGTAAGCCTCCTATATTGTTTAATACAATTTTTTATATAAAAAATATAAAATTTTATATAAATTATTTCATTAATGACATTTTTTAAACATATAAATTGAATTTCTCAAGCAATCATCAGAGTTTCTTTTATTAAATTAATCTATAGTTTAAGAAATTAGCCTTTAGCTTTAAAAAATTAATTTATAAGTTAATCCCAGTCGTGGCAATAATTTGCCGTTTTACGCAAAATTTTGCGTATTCGTTGGACAATCTTTAGAATTCCTGGTATTATTACAAAAGCGTAATACATTAATTGTATTACCTATTCGTTTATTGAGAATTAAACGTTTTTTGTAGTTTTTATGTGCAGGTAATCCATCAAATTATCTGCACATTATTATTTTGTTTTATACACTCTCTGACAAAATCAGAAGGTTTTATTCCTCTATTTTGACAGATGGTAAGCAGTTTCTGCTTCTCTCCCTCGGTCACTCTTATAGAAAGAGCATCTGATCTCACTGTAGATCTGTCTAAGTATTTATATTTCAATGGGGTCACCTCCTTTTTATCGCGTTCGAAAAGTCTTCTATAAGATAATACTACTTATATTTAGATATTTCAACTTTTTAATACGTATTTCTCTGTTTTAAAAAATTCTTCTCAAAAAGTCATTTTCCTTTAAGAGAAAAATATTTT
>JBEHWO010000887.1:0-1555 GCA_040217695.1 Vulcanimicrobiota bacterium
ATGACAGCATATTTTGGCGACACGGCACTGAGAAATTTCGGTGTTGTAGAGCTTTTACTTGCATGATGGCCTACCTTTAAAACATCTGCTTTCAGATCATAACCTTTTTTCAGCATTTCCTCTTCCGATACATCTTCCGCATCACCTGTAAGAAGAAAAGATGTCTTCCCGTAGCTGACCTTCAGGACTATGGAATAATTATTCGTGTCGTCATATTTATCACTGTTAGGAGCAAGTATTTTCACTTTTATCGGATTATCAAAATCGATATCTTCTCCCGCTACAGGCTTATCGATTTTTAATTTCTTTTTTTTAAGTCCTCTCAATACATCACCGAAGGTTTTGGTGTTTTTAGAGATTTTTGGCATATATACTGTCCCTATGTCAAAGGAATCTATTACTCTATCCATACCTCCGATATGATCACCATCGGGATGTGTTCCTATAAGGACATCTATTTTTTCTACTCCCTCTTTTTTTAGGTACGATAATACAGTATCTCCACTGCTGTTCTCACCTGCATCGATTAACATATATTTATTATGGGGACTTTGAACCAGTATGCTGTCACCCTGACCTACATCAATAAAGTGGATCTTTAAATAAGCGGATTTCCCTGAAGGAACAGGAGTCTGGCCTGATGGCGAAGAACCCTCTTCAATACACCCTGAAAATAAAATAAAGAGAAAAAGAAAAAATATAAATTTTAAATAAACAGGTAGAAAACATAAAAATATGATTGGAGGCAGATAAAAATGAAACTTAATACGAAACAACAGGTTTTAGTAGCAATATATATGGAATATCAAAAAGATATACCTGATATGTCACTTATAAATGCCGAAAAATTAGGAATTGGACAAATAGAGTTTAACACTGCTATCGATAAACTTCAAAATGAAGGATATATAAATGGGGTAATTTTCATTAGAGGAGGCGATACTCCTATTCCATTAGACGTTTTATTAGCAGAAACAAAAATTACTAGAGATGGTCTTCATTATATTGAAAAAAAGCTAACAATAGAAGCAAATTTGAGTGGTGAAGAAAAAGTTAGAAATATTCTTGAAAAAGTAGGTAGCTGGGGATTTACACAATTAAAAGAAATCGCATCTAAAACTTTAGCTGAAGTAATAAAAGGAATGTAATTTTTAGAAAAATTTTGAAAAAATTAATAAACAAATACAATGTTGTTTACTTTGCAATACATTGCAGCTATGCTGAACACAATAGGAGCAAGTGAAAAAAATATATATGCAACAAATGTATTGCAATACAAATGTTTTTCTTCCTATCCGGACAGATGAAACTTTGACTGTGTTCTTTCCCTTTTCGTGTCTATGTCTTTTAAAATCCTCAGATCATACCTTGGGAAGGTGCTCCTGAAAATACCGCATTAACTGAATTTTCCATTATTGTGGTACGAAAACGATTAATGCAAAAAACAGCCATAAGGAATTTTCACTATCAAAATATGTGTCACATAAATACCTAATTGACTTTTGTGATATCACAAAATATAAATATAAGACTTTTGTGATACTTTTTACTACTG
>JBEHWO010000888.1:0-1551 GCA_040217695.1 Vulcanimicrobiota bacterium
CTTTTAAGTTGCATAAGCTTTGTTTTAGAACTCCTGACGCAGGTGAGATTATCGAGAAGGGCAAGCCTTTAGTGAAGGAGTATTTTGACAAAAATACAATACCAATAGTAAAAGACAGAGCTAAATTATTATGGGTAGATAGGAAAGAATCACTGGATATTAGAAATGATGACATGGTTACTATTAAAGTTGCTATATGTTATATAGATGAAAATGGTGAGGGGAAATATCGTTCACTTGAGGTAGGGGATAAATTATCAAACAGGCATGGAAATAAGGGAGTAGTTTCTTTGATTCTGGAAGATAAAGAAATGCCTTATTTTAATTATAAGAGTGAGAAAAAAAGGTTAGATGTACTTTTAAATCCAGTTTCCTGTATAAGGAGGAGCAATTTAGGACAGCTTTACGAAATTAGCTCCACACTGCTCGCATGGCTTGAAAATGAAAAAAATGGTAAAAAGAATTTACCAAAAGTAATAGTTACTAATTTTTGTGATGATATTAAAATTAATGGTAACAAAGTAGGTAAGGAGTCTTTAAAGAAGGAATTAGAAAAATATAGCGATTTGAATGGCGTGGATTTTTCTGAAGGCAATGTTGAAATAATTATCCCACCCAGGAAAAAAACTGGAAATACTGAATGTGAAGAGAATAAAGAGATTAGTAATGAAATAAAAGTTATTAAGAAAATAACCGCAGGTTACTGCTATATGATTGTAGTAGATAAAGCCGCACATGAGCAACTACTGAAAAGAGGTGATGAAGGACCTGTAAAAAAGGTTACCAGACAGGCAGTAAGAGGAAGATTGTTTTCTGGAGGATGTCGCCTGGGAGAAATGGAGATATGGTCTCTGGCCAGTATGGGAGCCGATCGTCTCCTGAGTTACTTCATGTCAGAAATAAGTAATCAGTATAATTATTATCCAAATGCATTCTGCGCTGTTTATGCTTATCTGATGGCTTTAGGAGAAATTTTAGAGTTTGAATGTAATTCTGAATGTTATTGTTCTGTTGTACCACTTCTTGATCAATCAAAATGGGGCATGGTTCAAATAACAGAAAAATTTTTAGAAGAAATGAAATTCCCCGCAGCAATCTGCGGGGGTTCTTCTCCAGCTCGCTTCGCATCGCTAAGGTTACGCAGCAAGCTGCGGGGAATTCTTATCCCGACAAGATTAAAAGAGAAGAAAATTATTACCGAGCAGTTAAGAGATCTATTAAATAAAGATTTTATCAAAGAAAGTTTAATCAACGAATTAAAGAAACGCAATATTTCAGATAAGCAGATCAAAGTGATTTTGAACCATGCCTCAAAATGGTATAAAAATCTAACAAATAACCAGATTACAGTAAAAGTAGCTAGCAAGAATTCTGAAGAATGGTTTTATTCTAAACCATATTCTGAGGATGAGAATATATATTGTTTTCATGTACCTGAAAATAAAAGAGGCCTGGAATTATTCATACCTGTGTGGTATGAATTTGATGATGAAAATAAAAAACGTCTTACTGATAAGTACGGAGATAATGTTACATTTGATGGTAAATTTG
>JBEHWO010000889.1:0-1546 GCA_040217695.1 Vulcanimicrobiota bacterium
AATAAAAAAACAAATATCTTTTATAAAATATTAAAATATGATATTATATAATTACGAAAAAGAGGTCAAGTTATGAAACCTTGAAATCAATTTACACAAATCTTTTATATACAGACATAAAACAACTAATTCACTAAAAAATTACCGGGAGAAAGCATCAAACTACAGGCCAGCACATCCTGTTAATCCTTTCATCCTGCGCATCCCGGTTCAGACAATTATCAGGAGAAAGGGAGAAGTGACAAAACTTCAGGCACGTAAATCCTGTTCATCCTTCAATCCTGCGCATCCCGGTTCAGACAATTACCGGGAGAAAGGGAAAAGGAACTAACCACCGGCCAGCAAATCCTGTTAATCCTTTCATCCTGTGCATCCCGGTTCAGACAATTATGGAAAGAAAGGTAAAAAAATAAAGATATGGAAAATATATTTTTTTTCTGGTGGCTTAAATATACAATAACTTCTCCGGAAGGAAAACACATATCGGATGTAATTGAAGATGTCAAAAAAGATATACCTGATTTCGAAGAGCTAAAAAGCACTGTAAAAGAAACTGAAAAACTTTACAAATTAATGGAAGAATATCTTGACTGCTACCGAAAGACCGGTAATAATCTTTATCTTCAAAAAATAGAAAAAGCCAATCAAGCAGCAAACAGGTATTTAACAGAAGCCTATAAAAAACTTGATTTCTTCAATAGATTTACTCCTGTTACGGAAGAAGCCTTCTTGGAAAAAGAAGCTACAAAAAGAATAGATTCATCAGGTATTTTTATCGGTCTGGAACATGTATTGAACAGTTATTTTAAAGGAACCATAGAAGAAGATAAAGTCCTGGATTATCTTGACGGACTGAGAGATATAATTTATGAATTACAGGAAGAAGAAGTTACACAATTATCAGAAACAAAAGAAGAAATTTTCAATCTTCACGATTCCACGGAAGCCAGAGGTTTTGCCACTTTATTAAAAGAAGCATTGAATAATCTGGAGGAAGGACTTGAATTAATAGAAAAATCTTTACGAAAAAACAGCTTTACCGATGGAGAAAAAGGTTTATTACAAACCCGCAGGGGTCTTATAGAAATTAAAGTTATTGAAATGCTGGGAGGTGTTATAAAATGAAGAGATGCTATTCTACCTGGTATATAGATGAAACTATTAAAGACATCCGAAATAATGAAGAAAAAAGAGAAAAATATATTGAAGATTTACGTGAAGGTCTGGCCTGGTTCAGAGATGTTTTAAATTACATGCCTGATACGGAAAAGATAAAAAAATCTACTGTTAAAGCACTTGAGGAATTTCAGAAAAGGCCTTATTTACAGAATAGAGAAATACTAAAAAATCTGGAACGTGCCGGTTCCATTCTGGCAAAACAGGAGAGAACTCTGAGGCATCTTATAAGTTTCTGCTATCCTGCCGAAGAGGTTTCTGAAGAATTACTCCCATCTTCACTTCCTCTTTCTGTAACAGGTGTTTTCAAAAAAGATGAATCTCTCATAGAAAAACTCGAGCAGGCAAAGAAAAAATCTGACATTCTGGA
>JBEHWO010000890.1:0-1544 GCA_040217695.1 Vulcanimicrobiota bacterium
GCAGTGGTGTAAGCATATTCCTGAAATGCCTGAAAGGTCTGGCTCTTCCCAGTATCTTCACTGCAAGCGGAAGAGTAATAAATGCATGAAAAAAAAGACCCGCCAGCACGGTAAGAAAATAAAGTCCTAGCCTGCTGATGACTTCACCGACATCATTGCCGGCAAGCACCTGCTGGGATATTACCTTTGCCGTAATGCTGAATATGCCAATAGGCGTGAATTTTATAATGAATAGTGTAATTTTCATAATTACATCAAGAACAGATTGAATAATATCTGTCAGCAATACTCTTGGTTTTTCATTGATACGGGTGAGGAAGAAACCGAAAAGCACCGCAAAAAATATTATGGCAAGCATCTGACCCTGGACAAGCGCTTCAAAAATATTGGATGGAATAATCTTTATAAGAGTCTGTCCGAAATTGTCCGTTGCTGCAGAAATATTCTCAACATCTACCGTAAAACCCAGTTCAGCGCCTGTTCCCGGCTTAATAACGGAAACAAAAAAGAACCCTGTAACAATGGCAACCAGAGTTGATATAACATAAAAACCAAGTGTTTTAAGACCCAGACGACCTAGGTTTGAACTTCCTCCCACACTTGCAACACCTGAAGAGATAGAAAAAAGAATAAGAGGCACTATTATCATATTCAGAGCTCTCAGGAAGATATCACCAGCCCAGTTGGTATAGATTGTAGCAGACGGAAACCAATAGCCGAATAAGCCCCCTGCAATAAGTGCGATAAGAATCTGGTAATGGAGTGGGAGAGATAATCTGATTTTAGCCATACATTTTTTTTTTAAAGAAATAAAAAGTAATTGATAAAAAGAGCGGATTTCACGGAATGATTTAAAAAAACGAATCAGTTTTTCATAAATGATGAACTGAAGGTTGTAATTCTTCTCAATTTACACCTGTAAACCCACCGGCATATACTGTAATTTACACCTGTAATCACATTAAATATCTATAACGATTTACATATGTAAAAATGAATTTCTGCTTAAAGGCAAATAATTATTATATATTCTATATCAGCATTTTATAATATACATTTATAGTAATAAATAACGAATATTTTTCGAACCCCAGATATTGTGACCGATTAAAGTTTAGATATATTTAATATATAACTTATTATCAGCTTATTAAAGTATCTAAATTAAACCTATTATTAATATAATTGTATTTCATACATTGCTGTATAGTAATTACTTAATGATATATTGTGATCACTGTTACTTATGGTCTCCGGACTTTGATTTACACTTGTAACATTATATAATTTACACATGTAATTACTTTATTTATTACATTTGTAATGCCAATGCTTTTGCTATGAGAGAACGAATACTCGAGTTTCTGAACAACCAGAATAAAACTTCATCCCAGTTCGCTGAGGAAATCGGGGTTGAACCTTCCGGTATTTCACATATAATATCCGGCAGGAATAAACCGAGTCTTGACTTCGTATTAAAAATGCTCGGCAGATATCCCTTTATTTCCTCCGACTGGCTCCTGTTCGGAAGAGGAAATATGTTC
>JBEHWO010000891.1:0-1544 GCA_040217695.1 Vulcanimicrobiota bacterium
ACATGAGTCATCCCTATTCTCAGTGGTTCTCCTGTTTTGTCTCCTTTTTCAATTATGTCCGTGGGAAACCAGTAAGGTATATCCATTTCTTCAATCTTCCTTAAAAGCTCAAAATCAAATCCATCAGGTTCTTTATCAAAATTCTTCTTCCCCACAGAATAATTAATCAGAACAGAAACTTGCTTCGCCTGTTTCACAATCTGATTTATATATTTATCATGCCTAACCTCCCATGCTCTATCCACCTTCCTCTTTGTAAGAGCTACACCACAATGAGAACAGTTAAATTCATCTCTCACTTTCCCCTCTACCTTATCTACAGCAACATCCCAAAAAACAATCTCCTCTCCGCATTCAGAACATATAAAAACATCACTCCATACGGTATAATTAATTTTTCCCTTTACAGATTTTCCATTACTATCCTTCTGCACTTCTCTATTTATAACATGCTGTGTTTTATACATCCACCCGCACTCGTCTTCTACTTCTTTTAATATCCTCTTTGCCTCTTTTTCAAATTCCCTCACATCTACAGGGGTATTGTAATTATAAGCAATAAATGTAGCAGCAGGACTCAGGTCATTTAATATAGCTTTTCTTGCACCGAGTTTAGATACTTTTTCCCAAACCTGATTTCCATCTTCTTCCTCTGGTGCCAGAATTGTTCCGTCTTCTTCCACTTTATAGCCAAGTTCTTCCACGGATTCTTTATCACCGCATAACTGTGCAGCCACTCCTGTCATGCCTGTTCCGCAAAAACCGTCAAAGACTATATCTCCCGGCTCTGTATAATGGAGTATATATCTCATTATTGCCTTATGTGGCACTTTGGTATGATAGGAATGGGCATTATAAATAGGATGATTTTTCCCTTCACTCACATCTGAGGCATATGGTTCTCTATGATAATTGCTGTCAATGTCAATACAGGAAGGGCATTTTTTTATATCAAAGGCTCCTTCCGTAATAAGATTGCCTTCTATATCTTTCATGCCTGCTTTATGATGAGAGATATGTTTTTCCCATTCCCATTTTTTTATGAATTCATTGATGAATGGATTGGGACATGCCGTGTAATAAGGAGGGTCTGAAAGGGATAGAATATCTTCATCATTACCCAGTGGAAAACCTTCTATTTTTTTTAATTCAGGAAGTTTTTCTTTTAAAATTTTTCTGTATCTTTCCTTTTCTTCTTCAGAAAATACTATTTTCTTGTTCTCTTCTTCCACTTATATCACCAGCCTTATTATTTTTTAAAATCAGTCAATTTATAACAATTCTAACTCTGCCCTTTTCCTTTCCCTTAACCTTCTCCTGTACAAATTTCTCAAATTCTTTATTTAAATCATCTAACGTACAGGGGACAGGGCATGAAATATTGGATTTAAATTCATCAAAGGAAAAGATCACTTTTTCAAGTCCCTTTAACACTTCATTTACGATCCTTACAAAATTAGAATCCACCTTATGAGGTAATTTCTTCGTATTTATGAAACCCTCTATAATCTTTCTATCTTCTCTGGAAAGAAGATCAATACTGT
>JBEHWO010000892.1:0-1538 GCA_040217695.1 Vulcanimicrobiota bacterium
AAAACCTGTATATAATATCATTAAGAGTTAATATGACATGCCTGGAAGAACAAAGTCAGGAGAAAGAGGATTATTTGTTTTCGGAAGGGGCTGGCCACTGAAATTCCATAATATGCATTTATCTATGCAAAGGAGTATATAGAGGAAAATTAAGCTGAAAAATTTAATAAAAATTTAACAAAATTTTAACATCCATATAATTGCACCTTATGAGATAACATGTTAAAGTATAAAAGAGATTATCATGCCATAAAGAGAGGTATATTTATGAAAATTAACACCACTCCTCTGAACCTTACAGGTTTAACATATCAGGCCAAAGCGATTAAAGCGAGAGATACGGAACCTGCGGAACCGGAAAATAAAATTACTCTATCAGGTAAAACCTTCCTGAGTGAAGAAATTACGGAAAAAATGCCGAAACTTATAGAACTTCCTCGAGGCGGAAAATATCAAAGAAGCAAAACCTTTATAATGGAAGACGGGAAAGGTTCTACTATAACAGGAACTAAAAAGGCCGGTTCTTCGTCACCTGTTGCACTTGCCATGTTCGATACGGAAAAACCGGACATTTCAGAACATACCTCTTTATTGAATAAAATAAAAAAATTCACACTTAATCTCACAGGTAGTATAGCCGGTCATTTAATACCATCTACCATACTGGACAGTATCCCTGACGGGCGACAGGACAGAGATTATTCCTGCGGAGCCGTTGCACTTCAGACAGTACTTACTTACTGGAAAGGAGAGGAATATTTCGAAGAGGAACTTATAGAAATGCTCCATACGACAGAAAACGGCACCTTACCGGAGGATATAGTAAGAGTAGCTAAAGAGCAGGGACTTTCTGCAGAACTTAAAGAAAATATGACCATAAAAGAACTGGAAACACTGGTTGGCGAAGGAATACCTGTCATTGTAGACGGTCAGGCATGGCGTGATGATAAGGATAAAGAGAAGCCATGGACAGAGGTATGGGAATCCGGCCACTACATGGTCGTTATAGGATTTGATAAAGAAAATATATATTTCGAAGATCCGTCACTCTTCGGAAGCAGAGGTGTTATGACCAGGGAAGAATTCAATGACCGCTGGCATGATTACGAAGGCCCCGTACCATTCAACGAAAAAACAGCCAGAGTATACAATCACATGGGCATAGTCATAAAAGGTGATAAACCATCACCGCCGCCGGAGTTTGTTCATATAGACTGACAGTCTACGTGAGATGTTTTTATTTTATTACTGAGGTGAGCATATATGCTCTCGTGACGCGTGACGGGAAGAAAACTTTTACTGCATGCTTATGCCCGGGTCGGTAGATATTTTCTGCTATTATTATTCATTGGTGAAAAGCATGTTAAACTATCTTCTGCTCACGACTCACGACTCACAGATTATAGAGTTTTTATAAACAGGAGATTTTTATTATGAAAGATCATGAAAATAATGCGATGAGTACAGGTAATTTTTATTAAGTTTGTGAGAGTTTCATAGATTATTTTTTAATAGGTCACTTTTTAATTTGTTTATCT
>JBEHWO010000893.1:0-1537 GCA_040217695.1 Vulcanimicrobiota bacterium
AGGTGTTTTTATAGAAGCGTCTTTATATTTCATGCCTTCCGGTTCGAAAGGAGTAAGAGAGAAGCACTCCATCCAATCTTTGTAGTCTTTATTATCTACCACGGCAGAAATTAAAACTTTTCCGGGGTCTACAGTACATCCTTTTTTAATAATTCCGAACTCATCTATATCTTCCAGCTCTTTAACAGAATAAAAAGGATTATCTTTCAATAATTTCATTTTTTTAGATTTCAAAAACTCTATTTTTCCATCAAAATGTCTGGAAGTAAGCTTTTTACTGGCACTTTCAGAAATAACTATGGCATCATCTGAATTATAACCGTACCATGGAACATAGGCACAGAGTAAATTTGTTCCCAGAGCAAGGGAACCGTCTTTACTGGTAGGGGCTTCTGCAAGTAGCCTTTTACCGTCTATTATTATTTCATTTTCATCATCTTTTCTGGGCTCAAATCCTTTCAATATCCCGAGTATGGACTGTTTTAAATCTTTATTTTTTCCATTATCGTCAAAAATCAATTTTCCCGACCTGTTTGCCACTTCTTCTTCCAGGCCTGTATATATAAGCGGTAATTCCTTATGTTCTTTTAAAGGTATGGCCTGTTTTAAAAGAGTCGTAGCTATTAAAAGTCTGGCAGGGTCATTATAAGGTAAAAATGGGATTAGTTGAGGTATCATGCTGAAAGCCTGGGAAGGAGAATAATCAATACAGGCAATTCTTTCCCGGTCAGATATTTCAATCAACTCTTCTTTTCCTCTGTGGGCATATATGGTACCATTATTTTTAATAAAATTTCCTTCTCTTTGATCTCCGAAAGCTATATATATGTCATTTTCCTTATCAGGTGTGAGCCATGTAATATTCTCCGTTATTTCTCCATTATTTACCGGAAAATATGGAGCTTCCAGTATGCCATATTCATTTATTCTGGCATATTCCGCAAGGGATAAAACAAGACCGAGTTTTTCACTCTGCGGCGTATCCATTGGACATAACCTGCCATAATATGAATAATGAATATCACGGGTTTCAAATATTTCCTCTCTGCTTTTACTTACTCCTCCGGGGCCGCTTCTGGTAATTCTTTTCTGATAATTAACATCATAAAGTATATTTGTAGAAGGCATAACCTGGGATAAAGAAGAATGAGTGATAAGATCCCTTACAGAAGCTTCAAGCCTTTTTTTTAAAACCTTGAGTGAATACTCTATAATTTCATTATCATTTTTACCGTCAAACTCTTTTCTGGCATTTAAAAGAATTCTGGATATTTTCTCTTCAAGGTAATCACCTATCTGTAACACAATCTGATTTGAAAGGCATGTAAGATCATCTTTTTCCGGTCTTTTCAACAATATCCTTACGATCTTCTTTATATCATCTCTGCTTAAATAGAGGCTTTCCTCAGAATTTTTTTCTTTATATTTATCGAAACGCCTGTTCAGTTGCCATCTGCCTGATCTGCCAAGATAAAGAGTTTCTACATGGTCAATCATCTCTTTCATCAGAACTTCTTTTCCAATATCCTCTGAAGAT
>JBEHWO010000894.1:0-1537 GCA_040217695.1 Vulcanimicrobiota bacterium
TACCGGACAGATAAAAAGAAAGAAGCCATTGAAACACTGGAAAAAGCAAGGTCTTTATTTTATAATAATAATGAAAGAGACTATTATATAAGAACGTTGAAAAAACTTGTAGATATCACTTCAGGAAGTGAAAATAAAAAATATAGAGAAGAATTATCACATCCTTTCCCCACTGTTACTCCGACAGCTACAAGAACTGCTATCCCGACAATGACTCCTACAAAAATTCCCTTTACCCCGACACCCACAATGACTGCCACCCCTGAGGAACACATGGCCCTAATAGAAGGAGGGGAATTCTATATGGGTGCTTCTGATAAAGATGTAGATAGCATTTCGGAAGAAAAACCATTGCATAAAGTATATCTGAATTCTTATAAGATAGACATATATGAAACTACAAACAGCCAGTATTGTAAATTCTTAAATGAGAAAATGGCTGAAACAGATAGCAGTGAGTATAAATGGATCGATATAGATAACGAATATTGCAGAATAACCAGGTCAGAAGGTAAATACATAGTTAAACAGGGAGGCTATGAAAATCATCCCGTTACCTGCGTTTCCTGGTACGGTGCAGTGGCTTACGGGAAATGGTGTTATAAGAGACTGCCTGCGGAAGCGGAATGGGAGCGGGCCGCTAAAGGGCAAACAAAAAATATATATCCCTGGGGCGATACATGGGATCCATTAAAATGTGCAAACAATACAGGCGGCGAAGGGAGCGTCATGCCGGTCGGAGCATTCCCAACAGGTGCTTCAGAGGATAAATTAATGGATATGGCAGGAAATCTGTGCGAATGGTGCAATGACTGGTATTCTGCCGATTATTACTCTCTGAGTCCCTACAAAAACCCCGGAGGCCCTCCTGACGGATCATACAGAACTGTAAGGGGAGGTAGCTGGAATAAAAGTAAAAGTTCTTATTTTCGAACGACATGCCGATATTATTTTATGCCAGGAACAACATCACCTTATGTAGGTTTCAGACTCGTGAAAGATGTAAGGTAGGAAGTTAAAAAAATCTCTTTTTCATCTTGATTTTATCATGTAATTGCCCTATACTGATGTAAATTAAAATAGAAAAGAGGTATACATATTGAAAAGAAATTTAATCTGTTCAATCCTTATTTTCTTGCTTATAGCCATGTTTGCAGGCTGTAATAAAGAAAGTACATCTACCCCTCAGCCGGGAACAACTCCATCGGAAGCAACAGGTGGCACGACCCCGGTAGAAACAGTTTCCACACCTGCTGAAACTTCAGAGAAAACACCTGCCGAAACGGCGGAGAAAACACCTGCTGAAACAGCGGAGAAAACCGAAACTGCAGAAATTAGGGTTCGTCATATACTGGTAAAAACAGAAAAAGAAGCCGATGAAATAATTGCAAAATTAAAAAAAGACGGTAAAAACGCAGATTTTGCGGCAATAGCTATGGAGAAATCCATGTGTCCTTCCAAAGAGAAGGGCGGAGACCTAGGAGTATTCGGCAAAGGAGCAATGGTGCCGGAATTCGAAAAAGCTGCTTTCAACCTT
>JBEHWO010000895.1:0-1533 GCA_040217695.1 Vulcanimicrobiota bacterium
TTTATTTACCATAGAGTAATATAAGTAAAATGAAAACAGAGAGGAAATGACACGGATGTCAGAAATAATGATTATTGA
Source organism: Vulcanimicrobiota bacterium (assembly GCA_040217695.1). Lineage (GTDB taxonomy): Bacteria > Vulcanimicrobiota > SpSt-956 > SpSt-956 > JAKJGF01 > CALARM01. The sequence goes on from JBEHWO010000895.1 coordinate 79, forward strand.
TGATACTGTCAGCGGTCGCTATATTATAAGCGCTCTATTAAAAGAAGAGGGCCATGAAGTAATAGAAGCTGTTGACGGAAAAGATGCACTGGAAAAGATAAATCCTTCAGTAAAAATGATTATTACAGACCTTAATATGCCTCGTATGGACGGCCTTGAACTGGTGAAAATATTAAGAGAAAATCCTGATTATAAAGCTATACCTGTTATTATGGTATCATCGGAATCTGATGAAGGGATAAAGGCGGAAGGCAGAGTTGCATGTGTCACGGAATGGATTGATAAGCCGGTTACTGGTAGGAAGGTTATAGAGGTAGTGAAGAGGTTTTTGACCAAAAGTTATGCCTGATAAATCTTATGTGTGGAAGATGCAGAAGGATAACCAGGAGAAAGAACATCTTTTATCCACGGGAGATATCATCCAGAATGAAAGGGCCCTGAAAGAGCTGGATGAACTTCATAGGCAGGAGCTGGAGCAGTTACGGTAGGAATATGAAAAAAACTTAAATTAATGAGTGAATCTGCAGAAAAAGAGAAGATTGAAATAGTTGAAGCATGGAAGAAGAAAATAGATGAACTAGAAAATCCATGGTGGAAATCCTGATAAAATAGAGTAGTTTTCTGATATGGAGGTTTTTATTAATGAGGAGAAAACAAGCAAAACAAAAGGAAACGCAACAGGATAAACAACAAGAGATTGAGAAGGAAAATAAACAAGAGACACAACAAGAAAAACAGGGTAAACAAAATAAAGATAAACAAGATAATGGTGAACAAGTTCTCTTTCCGTTAAACTTGATTTACCCAGATGCAAAAAAAATTATTTCAAACTCATGCTGAGCCAATAGACAAAATAAAAGATAATTGTTACATTGTTTTAGATACTAATGTTTTACTTATTCCTTATAAAACAGGAACAAAGAGTATAGAGGAAATTACAGAACTTTATTCCAAATTTATTAGAGAAAAAAGACTAAAAATCCCTGGTCAGGTAGTTAGGGAATTTGTTAAAAATCGCCCTAATGAGTTAAAAAACCTTTATAGTAGTATAGAGATACATATGAATAACATACAATTTTCCATTATAAATGATTATCCTTTGTTAAAGCCATTAGAGAGTTATAAAAAAGTAAAAAAACTTGGAGATGAGATTAATAAATCAATAAAATGTTATCGAGAAAACGTAAAATCTGTGTTGGAAGATATTCGAAATTGGAATTGGAATGACCCCATTAGTAAAAAATATAGTGAATTATTTAGTAATAATGTCATTTTAGATTTACCTTTAGATAAAGATTTTTTACAAAAAGACCTAAAACAAAGGGAGATATATAAAATTCCCCCTGGTTATCAAGATAAGGATAAGCCAGATAATCCTGGTGGGGATTATCTGATTTGGCTTACTATCTTAGAGATAGGAAAAACATATAAAAAAGATATCGTTTTTGTGTCCAG
>JBEHWO010000896.1:0-1530 GCA_040217695.1 Vulcanimicrobiota bacterium
TAGTTTAACCTATAAAATGTGGAAGTGGTCAAACAGGTTAAGCTTAGTATTGCTTTTTGATACATCTGCGGGTGTTTATAGAAGGGTATTCGTTAAACAACAGAAATATAAACCAGTTGTTGAAGAATTGAATAGATTTACTTCTTTTTTTCTTAAATGTTGGTTTTCCTTGCTTTCCGTATTCTTATACATGCCACGGTCTTTATACTTACCACTGGAATTTATTTGGCGAAAACATATAACTTTTATCCGTTACTTTAATATATTTGTTTTTTATATTTTTAAGGAAAAGAAGTTCATCTCAGTTTATTCAAAATTGCAGAAAGTAATTGATTAATGATTAAGATTTTAGAAAAACTATTTTTTAAAAAGAGGTTCATTCTTAAATGGATTCCGGATAATTACAGTAACCAGATTTATTGCAAGGGATATAAAATTAATGTTCTTCAATCTCTTAGTGATATTGATGATTTAGTTTCTAAGGATACTATATTTTTTGAAAGAAATCGTTCTTTTCTGAAAAATCTGTATAATGTTGAATGGAGGCTTTTTACTATTGCAGAAGAAGGTAAGAGTGAATTGGCAGGATATTATTATGCATTGCTTGGAAATAATAAGCCAATTAGCCATGATAATTTCATTATAATGCCAGATGATGCATTAATGTGTCGTGCATTTATTTACCCCAAATATAGAAATAAGGGGCTATACAAGACATTGATAAAGTATTCACATATTTATTTGTCAAAAGAGCATCGAAAAAATATCTATACGATTGTTGAAAAAAGTAACAAGGCTTCATTAAAAGCTAATTTGGATTCCGGATTGGAGAATGATAAAACTAATTATTTAATTAAAATTTTCGGAATTAACATATTATCAATCTTTTATCAGAGTTCCAGGCTGAAATTATTAATTTTAGGTAAACTATTTCAAAACAGAATAATTTTTAAAACTTAGGGTATATTTTCTCAGCTATTTATTTCCATTTATGAAAAATCCTATCATTGTTTATAATACTTCCTATAACGGATTAAGTATCATTCAGGAGTTTGGTTCAAGAGGCTTTAGCTGCTTTGCGCTTGATTGTAAATATTCTGCAGGGGCATATAGTAAATATGCAAAATTTAAAAAATGTCCCAATCCGCTAATTGCTGAAGATGCTTTTATTGATTTTTTATATGATTTATGTAAAAAACAAGCTGTAAAACCTGTTTTATTTCCCACAAATGATGAATGGGCGTTGGTAACAGCAAAACACAAATCAAGGCTTGCCGAAGTATCAATACCTTGTGTAGCATCTTATGAAACAGTAAATACAATACTTTCCAAAGATTTATTTTACCAAATTGGCCAGCAACGGCAATATTTAACTCCTTATACATGGTCATACGGTGAACTTGATGAAATAAGTGCAGACAGATTTCCTGTTGCTGCCAAACCAAAATATAAAGCATTGCCTGCTGAGTTTCATACTCAACAATTGAGCAATGAATTAAAAAAAATAAGGCTTGTCGTTTTTAAGGATAA
>JBEHWO010000897.1:0-1527 GCA_040217695.1 Vulcanimicrobiota bacterium
ATATCCTTCATAACTACTATGAATTAAGACTTAAACTGGCAAGAATCCTCTGCAATAGAACCGAAGAATCCTGCAGTCGTCTGATAAAACAATATAGCTATGGTAAAGACATGGAAAAACTCCTCATAGCAACAAGAAAATCAGAAATAATCGCTTCAATTTCTCTTTTTGCTTCCTGCTCTCCTGAAGAGATAGAAAGGATTTCCCGTAGAACTAAATTGAGAAGATACGAAAAAGGGACTGTATTATTTGATGAAGGAGATATACCGGATGGGGTTTATATAATTAAATCAGGAGAGATAACCCTTTATAAAGATGATGAAACGGGAGATTTTATTAAGATGGAAAAAGGAGATCTCTTCGGAGAAATGGGGGTTATTACAGATAAAAGTAGAACATTTTCTGCGGTGATTTCTTCGAATAAGGCAGAATTATACTTTATATCAAAGGCTGATTTTATATATATGATAAAAAATTTCTACTACCTGAGTTTAAATCTCTTCAAATTACTCGGCAGACGTATTAATGAAAACAACAGACATTTTTTCGATATATTTTTAAAGAAAAGATAAAATGGATTGACCTGATAAATTTATCTTAAGGGAGGCAGCCATATTTGAAAGTCTCTTCAAATACAGAAAATAAGTATATAACCTCAAAACAAAATAAATCCCAAAAAACTGTAGAGAAAAAACCATTAGCGGAAGATAAATCTATTACTCAGTCTCATGGGACTGACAAACAAACTTCTCACAGTACAAATGAAGATAAAATCGACCTTTCCGATAAAGCCAGCAAAACTTTAAAGTCAGATAGAGAAGAACAGGAAGAAAAAGGTATTTTAAATTCTGCTTATAACTGGATTACAGGTAACACAGCTGAGAAAGATGAGTTACTCAATCAGGAAAAACTAAAAGAGTTCAAAGAAAAATTACAGAAAGACGACCCTGAAAGATATAAAACTTATATAAAAAATCAGGAGAGTGTACAGAAAACAATAACGGAAACTAAAGCTCAGTCTCTTCAATATGCTCTCGGTATAAAAAATGATCATACAGAACCTGACTCTTACAGAGTAAAACTCTTCGAAGAAAAATTAAAAAAAGAAGAGCCTGAAAAATATAAAAAATATAAAGAAGTTCAGGAAAGTTCGGATAAGAAGATAAATCAATCTATGAGTCAGGCAGAAGAGTCTATAAAAGAAGGGGTTAAAAAGTCAGATTATTATTTTAATGTAGAAAAATCATTAAAATACGGACTTACAGGAGTGGATCAATATGAACTGGATAAACAGAATAAGGAAGGTGAAACAACAGAGCAAAAAATCAAAGATAAAGATTATAATAAATATAAAAATCTTATGAAAAACAAGTTTGCTTCCGATGAAGAGATAAATAAAGCAAATCTTGAAAGTGCCGATGCGACACAGAATATTGTAGATACGGTAGATATAACCCTGGGAGGAGCGGGAAAACTTGTAGATGCAGGGAATGATTTCAAGCAGGGTAATTATAAAAAAGCAGCACT
>JBEHWO010000898.1:0-1525 GCA_040217695.1 Vulcanimicrobiota bacterium
GCTGCTATAAAGAAGGCCGGAAGTGCCGGTATAGAAATAGATTACAAGCCGGAATGGCATAAAAGAGAGAAAAGAAGGGTGAAAACCGTTCAGGATAAACTTATTACCAGGGAACAGTTAAGGCAGATTCTTCAGAGTGTCCCTGGAACAACTAAAGGCAAGGAATTGAAATTTGCCATTGAACTGAGTTTTTATTCCGGATTACGGTTATCGGAAATTTTGAATCTGAATAAGTCAGACATAAAATGTAACGACAGTATAAAATTATCGGTAAAGGGTAAGGGTACGGGAAGAATAGCTTTTTTACCTATGAACTTTAAAAATAAAATTGAAGGCTTTGAAGGTTTTACTATTACCATGCCCTATGTGGAGCAGGCTTTTACAAGGATTGTGAAGAAACTGAAATTCAGAACCACTTTCCACGGATTAAGACATTCTTTTGCTACTCATATGCTGGAAAGAGGGGTATCTATTACGAAAGTGCAGAAGCTCCTGGGGCATGCGGATATCACTACTACTGCAATATACCTGCACTGCACTGAAGAGGTGGATGAAAATATGAGAGCACTGGGATATTAAAATTAGAAATTCGTAGTAAAATTCTTTTTATAGTGCTTATGTCGCCATAGCAATCGGCTATTTTTGTTACATGTTGTTACGGTTGTATATATAAATTTTAAAACCCAAAATATACTCACAACTCAATAACTCCAACAAGAGGAACTTGCTATTCCTGATTACAGTTCCAGATCCTCCTTATTCAATTATTGTATTTTGAGTATCCATGCTGGATTCCTAATTTTAATCATATTGCCAATCCCTTATGAATACTAACGGAATCGCTTTAGAGTAAAAAAATGTCAAAATGTGTACGCTATACATGAAGGAATATGAAAATAGAATATAGAATTTCATGTTTGCCTTAGGTTTGCTATGAAGTTGAATTAAGTGGCAAAAGATAAGAATAGGAACAAGTGGTAAAAACAAATTCAGCCCCTGCCAGGGCTTGAGCTTTGTGATACTGGTGGTATCTGAGAGTACAATCAGAACGCAAGTATTATATCACTCCTGGTTCCATTTTGTCAATATTTGTAAGAAGGAGTGTATTAATTATCATGTCTATTAACAAAGGTCATACCCCATTACCAAACAGTTTTATCACACAAATAAACAGACTGAACCTTACTCACAGGGAGTACAGGTTAATGATGACAATAGCAACTGAAATTTACAGGTTTCCTGAAGGCAGGGAAACTCTATCTAAAGAACTGGCAACCAGGTATTTAGAATCGCTTACAAAAATTAAGCAAAATCATATTTCCAGGATGCTAAACAAATTCCATTCCAGAGGATATATAAAATATATAAAATCCCACATTAAAGGCCAGGGCAGCATAATAATATTAACTTTAGATACTGCTGCAGGCTCTGATTTATTAGATACTGCCACAGTATCTAATAGTATAAAATTAGATACTACTACAGTATCTAATCAGGTAAAATCAGATACTGCCACAGTATCAAA
>JBEHWO010000899.1:0-1522 GCA_040217695.1 Vulcanimicrobiota bacterium
GTCTTATACTATTTAACATATCAAAAATCTGAAGCTTTTCATAAAACATATCAGTTATATTTTTAAATTTAACTTCATATTCCTTAATTAATTTTAAAAATTTATATAACTTACGCCCTATATCTGAATTTAGGATAAGTAATTCAGAAAAGTTCCTGGATTTCACTTCAAAGTTTTTTGTTAATTCTTCTATGGCAGAATAATATAAAATATTGATACCTTTCTTTTTGTAATATTCAAAATCTATTCTGTCTTCCTTTTCACTTTTTTCTTTATCTATTTTTAAAAAGTAAGCCGGCTGAAAATCTTCTTTTAATATATCCTTTATCCATTGGAAAATTAGCTGTACATCAGGATCATTAAGAGAGTAACCTACAAATAGAATAACATGAGTGGCAAAGAGAGATTTTATAAAATTTTCTATAAGTATGAAATTATTTGAATATGACAGAAAATCATCTTCTTTTAAAATAATATTTTTTAATTCTAAATCTCCATGCATCTTTATTATCATTCTACTATTGGGGGTATATGGTAAATCACTATTCTGTTTTACTACATCAAAGAATTCTCCTTTAATTCTTACCATTTGCTCTAATAGATTATCAAAATTTGTAGTAATTATGTGGATGGGGTTGAGATCTAATAATAACTCATGAATAAGATTCGGCTTATATTCTCCAGCAAAGATTTTAGTAATGACATCATAATATTCCTTTTTCCCTCGTTCATTGTAATAATATTGAGGTATTCTCAGATAATCTTTATCACTATAGTTATTAGCTTTTTTCCCAATACTTTCCGAGAAATTATCGATTAGTTCTTTCCAATTAGGAAGCCCAGAATTTGTAGATACTCCTGCTCCTATAAATAATACCAGTTTATTTTTATTTATTGCATCCTGAATTTTTTTGATACTTTCCAGAACAAAATTTTTCATAAATACTACCTCTATCTTATGTTAAATGTTAAATATAATTTATTGTATATTATCAAGTGTATATATTACACTATTATAAATCTTTTATTTCTTTTTGTCAAATTAATATGATTAAGCTTTTATACAATTTTCCAGTTATGCCATTATAGGGCTAAGGGTACCAGGCAGCATCGTGTGATTTTATATTCTAAAGTAAGCTTCCCTTGTAACATAAGGCATCCTAACTCTACTTCTACTACCCCCGAACGCCCCCAAAACAGACATCATCTCCCAAATTACCGGGCACGTTCACAGTAAATTATGCCTGTGGAAATAGGGCACTCAGTAGACTTCCAGACCGGTTACAGGCCATATTACTGGCGTTCATCCTGTGGTAATAATATATAGCAATTCCGGTGAATAAGAGAAAAAGTTATTGAGAGTAGTATTTTCATCTACAGCACCAGATAAAACTTCTGCACTATTCACACGGAGAGGTGTACCATGGATGGTAGCACATTCAGCAGGCAGGAATTTTAAACCCAGATGTGGAATTGATGAATTAATGTTAAAAAATGATAAAAAATAAAAGGGAGGTGATTA
>JBEHWO010000900.1:0-1522 GCA_040217695.1 Vulcanimicrobiota bacterium
CTTTCTTTTATCCATAGCATTACCTGCAATACTTTCATATCTTTTGTATCTGTCTATCTCATATTGTTCCTTTACTGTAATCTTTATAGAACCAAGCCCCCAGGCTTTACCTTTGCCTATTTTATGCCACATATCATCCATTAGCTCCAGGGCAAATATTAAATAAAATAATTCTTTGTCTAATAAGTTATAATAATCTATCTCAAATGTAAAACTGCCTTCTTTGATACAATGATAGACACCTTTACCGTCTTTAATATCATTTTCTTGTATAGTAATAGTATTTATATTTTCAACTTTATCCAGAAGGTTTTCCCACATATTATGGTGCCAGTAGAATTTCCTTCCTCTGGGTGTACCGTTATTAAAATATAATAGAGAGGGAATCTTTCTCTTTGTTATATCTTTTTTCTGAAGCTTTGGACTGGTGGAAGGGCTTTTAGTATTACTTTCAAGCCATATCATATTAAAATCTCCTTCAGATTTTGCAAAGGAAATATTTACTTTGCCTGCCAGAGCCTGTTCATCAGATACAATACCAAATATTTTGCATGCCGGGCATAGTTCGTTCAGTTTATTACAGGGCTTATACTTAAAATCGTTTACATCTACATCTCTCTGTAGAACTGACATACAGGAGTCTGTAAGAGCTTCCATAACACTGCGAAGCATACCCTTTATAGAGGTAGGCGGTATGAGATATTTTCCATCTATATTATAAAAATCCCAGATACCTCTTTTATGTTTAGAGGTACCTTTTTCGAAGTTAAGAGACTCCTGGATAAATGTGGGGGTTTTTACTTCTATAGAGCAGATTAACTTCCCACTTTTAAGTAATTTCCTATCAGGCTCTCTTTCATTTTTAAAACTACTATGAGACATATATTTTTCATCTCTACTGGTGCCTTCATCTGGTTTTGCAAACCTTACAAAATTATATGGATAGATAAACTCCATTATTTTACACCTCCCAGTGCTATAAATGATGTTTGTAAATCATCAAGTACGGCTGTATAATTTGAAACAGTAAAAGGATTAAAAACTGCTTCTTCCCAGAAGAAGCCTGTTTCAGGTGTATGTCCAAGAGAGTGTAATGTATTATATAGCCAGGTATCCTTATGGCATCCTACTTTTATAGAAGTTACATTCCCATGTAATCGCCCAAGACCACAGAATTTACCTGACCCGACTGGTATATCTCCATAATAAAAATCTTTCAAGATGTGCCCCAATAAAGCCAATATCCACCGGTCATTACTCTTTATGTTCTTGATAAGAATTCTGGTTTCCATATACGCTTCCGGGCCATAAGCAAACAGTAAATTACTTTTATTAAGACCCTTTCCACTGAGCCTGCATATAGGGACATTATCTATGGGATAAAGCTGAATTTTATCATTATCATATGGATAGGCATCCCTGAAGAATATTCTGCTGCGTAATGGATTATTGTCATTTGCGAATTTTGTAGTTCCAAACAATCTGCATACAGGACATTTTTGATCACATGGCTGGTCCTGAA
>JBEHWO010000901.1:0-1512 GCA_040217695.1 Vulcanimicrobiota bacterium
AAATAGGGAAATCACTCTTTTCGATTGCTTCATCAACCCATTTTTACTAAACCATGACTCAGCGTAGATATCTGTTCCTTCGATAAGTTCGGGTGATGTCAAATCCTTATCATTCTTTGAGAAATAAGGATTTTTTGTTCCTCTGAGATTAAGGATGTCTTCAAATCTGTCTTTATGTCTGGATGCCATGATTGCGCAAACTTTGGGTAGCATTTCCTTCCAGAATCTAACTTTATATTCTTCACCATCAAATACAAACGACTTTGGACCAGGTGGCTTAATTTTGGAAATTATTTGGTCGGTGTATTTATAAATATCATCAATTGTGTTTATGATAATTTTCGTCTCGTCATCTTTTTGGAATAAACCTATATATTTAATTATATCATTTAGATATAAACTGCATATGGTCCTCTCTTTCGAATCCTTATAAAGTATAATAATTGAATTATCTGTCTTTTTAAACGAAATTTTACCAGAACATGCAATATCTTTTAATAGGGTTTTTATAATATAATAACCCTCTAATTCTATATTAGTCGGATTGAGGTTCTTGTTCGTTTTGTCTGAAATATATTCATTAATAACATCCTTTATAAGTGAAGAATATTCTTTAACGACACTTTCGCCTACGAATGAGACCCCAACTTGTTTTGCCATAAATTTTACAAAATCTTTTGGCGGATCTTCTAATAGCTCTTCGACCTTTTTCCTGAGATCCTTCCGTTTTTTTAGCTCCTCTGCTATCTGGCGTGCATTGTTCAGATCTGCTGACTTAGTGAAGTGACTTAGTATTTTAATATCAGAATCGGTTGTATTAAATAAGTTAAATTCAAAAAAAGGTGTTCCATCAAGAATATTTTCTCTTTCTAAATCAGTATAAAATAGATATTGAATACCATTAGTTAGGATAGCAAATTTAGCCCCATCAATATTATTATAATATATTTTTAATTTTGTTATATATTTTTTATCCAAAATATCATTATATTTTTTGCATTCAATTAAAATTATCGGCTTTCCTTCCTTTAAAATAGCATAATCCGTCTTCAAGCCTTTTTCATCAATTAGAAACTCAGTTTTAACTTCATTTAGATCAGATATGTTATAACCAAAAACATTATTTATAAAAGGCTGAATTAGTGCAAGTTTAGTATCCTCTTCAATAGGTATATCACCTTTCGTTTTGCCTTTTTCAATAAGTTCAACTTGCCCTCTTGCATGGAGTTGATGATTGCGTATTTTATCAATGAAGTCCATCTTATATCACCGCAGGTAGGTCCTAACCCCAAATAAGAGAATTGAAGAGATATACTTTTGCATTACATCACGTTTCAAATAGTAGATGCGAACACTATCAAATGATACGTTGATGCTTCACAATGGCTTCTATTCCTGAATATTTGTAGCGCCCTTCATATACATCGCGCAGCTCAAAGACCATTATTGTCGTTATGCTAAAAAAAGAAATTTAAATTTTAATAATAAAACTATACAAAAGAATTTAATATA
>JBEHWO010000902.1:0-1505 GCA_040217695.1 Vulcanimicrobiota bacterium
GATCTTCAATCTTTACATAAGGAATATGAAGATATAATAACAAACAACCGGACAAATCCTGTATTATATTTTAATATAGGTCTGGCTTATATGGAGATGGCAGACTTTGACAGAGCAATAGAAATGTTTGAAAATACAATCCTTTACGAACCGGATTTTGCTCCTGCTCATACTACAATGAGTATAGCTTTGGCAGAAAAAGGAGACATAGGTAAAGCTATATTATGCAGCGAATATGCTTTAAGTCTGGAACCGAATTTCCCTCAGGCCTATTATACACTCGGAAGTATATATGAAGAAAAAGGGGACATGGAAAAATCAGCCTATTATTACGAACATTTTCTTAAACTGGAAGAGAATTGCGAAGAAATATATGAAAAACTTGGCAATATATACATAAATATGGGAAGAAATAAAGAAGGAGATATTGCCCTGAGCAAAGCCCGTGCAATTTCTCACAAAAACCAGCCTGACAATAAATTGAATGACCTGGATATAAAATCCTGTATAGACATGATAGAAGAAGAATTAAAAAGCAGGTAATATTTTCACTTTTCACCTTTCACCTTTCCCTCATCAGGCCATCTTTTATATATCAAAATATGGCATACAACAGCAACGATGAAATAAAAGATTATAAAAAAAACGGGATCAATATCCGTTACATTCCATATACCTTTAATCGCAAGAAAAGGATCTATGAAATGTAATACAGCAGGCGGGGAAGAATTATAATTTACACTTCTTATAAGCCATGATATCAGAGGAAGAAGCCAGAAAAGAACTAAAAAACAAATAGTAAACGTATCTTCTGAGACAAAAAATCTTGCCACCCATTTACCTGTTACAGTCATCGAGTAAATAAACATACATATAATAAAAGAAGCACTTATAATCTGAGCAATATTATCTGCCTGGCAAAAATAAATGAATAGAAGAGATGATATTGCCAGACCGGAGACAGTTAAAAATGGAATAAAAAATATGGACCTATCTGTACCGGGCCAGAATATATTAAAGAAGCTCTTTTTTTGAACAGAAATCTCTGAAAAAGGCCATACAAAAAAAGGAGCAATTAAGAGTAAAAAAAACATAAGCCAGTAGAAAAAATACTCCAGAGTCCATGTCGATATATTGGCACACCAGGCAAGAGACAAAAGTAATATATTGATTATATAAAATAAACTGAACAGTTTTCTTATATTTGCAACGGTATTTTCCCTGGCAGGTCTTTCTATCAGAGAAGCAGTAGAAATAAAAAGTAATAGTAAAACAAATAACACTTCAAAGACAAAAAAAATACTGAATGGTATTTTGAATATATGAAAATTTATGGAACTGCTGAATGGAGAGAAGGTACAGGAATATCTTATGGAGTCCATAGAATACATAAAAAATATAAACATGACAAAAGCAATACCATAAGATAACCCTATAGAAATATTTGTTTTTTTTGTTTTTGCCGATATAAAAAGACTTATCATACTTATTAATATACCGGTAAG
>JBEHWO010000903.1:0-1505 GCA_040217695.1 Vulcanimicrobiota bacterium
TCAAGCCCTGAAAAGCTGAATTCATATCTCGTAAAATCATCGAGCTGGCTTTCTTTACCTGAAGTTTTGAGATTATCCTTATAATATTCCACCATAGAAGTTATTACATTGTTATCCGTTGGTAATTTAGTCGGCCCCAGGGCTCTCAATAAAAGGGCTTCATTATAATCTTCATTTTCATAAAAAGCCAGAAGAAACGTTCCCTGAGGAATTCCTTTAACCTGATTTTTCCAGGCATCTGCTATCAAAAGGAACGTTTTGTTATAATCCAGATAGAAGGGACGTCCTACAAAAAGATCTTTTCTTTTTGTTTCTTCAAAGATATTTACTGAAGCTAATTTTTGCACTGTACCTACTAAACTCATTTACAGGTCCTCGCTTTCTTTTACGATTATTTTTGTTTTAATCGATGGATCTTTGAAACGCACCATAGATTGTTCCACATACTTTTTATTTGTTTCTATAGCTATCCACTTCCGGTGTAGTTTTTCTGCACAGAACCCTGTAGTATTGCTACCGGCAAATGGATCCAGAACTATATCACCTGGATCTGTTAAAAATTCAATAAAAAAACAAACAAGCTCTAACGGCATCCTTGCAGGATGAGGATTAATATTATGTTCTCTGCAGGTTTTTATAAAGAAATCATTTGAAGAAGTATTTGAAATACTGAATATATTTTCAGGCAACCTTCGTTCTTTATCTTTATCTATACTTTCAATCTCTATTACATTTGGCATTATACTGCCCCGGTTATTCTTTAAAAAGCTTTTTTCTCTTATTACATGCTCCGATGGCCTTTTACCGGCATTATACTTCTGATTTTTCAATAAATTTTTCATACTTTTACTGTAAGGCCTCAGGACTTTACTGTTATCAGCTTTCGGATAATCTGTTTTTGCCATCCACCATATATTTGTAAAACTGTCAATAGTCCTCCATCTCTTGATAGTTACCCACTCGGCCGGGCTCGGAAGTCTGGCAGGATTATGACATATAAACTGCTGACATAATCTGAGTCCTGCGTCACGATTATTCACAAAACCCAGTAAAGCTTCCAGAGGCAGAAGTGATTGAACAGGTCTTCCCCCTTCCCAGGCATTTCCAAGTTCTATTACTATTGAACCGTTCTCTGTTAATAAATCAGCAAAAAGAGTGGCAAAATTTACAAACCAGTTTTTATATTCTTCTCCATTCAAATTGCCGTAGCTTTTTTTCTTACTCAAAGGGAAAGGAGGAGATGTCACAATCAGTTGAACTTTACCTTTCAATTTAGTTCCCAATTTGGAAGTAAGAAAATCTTCTGCTTTATCTGTATAATATTTTCCTGAACTCGTTTTATATGTAAAATTATCTTTTATTCCCATAATGCCTTTCAATCCGGATTTATAATAATGTTTTATAGTTAAATAACAGGAAATCTGTTATTTAACTGAAATCTGGTAAAAATAATCAATTCAATATAGCTTCTTATTACTTCTTATTTTTTTTCTCTTTTTTCTTCT